>SXOM01000585.1 GCA_005776735.1 Pseudomonadota bacterium | reverse complement strand
CTGAACGCGCCCGCGGCGCCGAGCCCGCCCACGCGGCGGCCACCGACGCTCGCACCATGCGCGCCGCACGCGTCCTCGAGCACGAGCAGGTCGTCGAACGCATCGACCGCGGCGGCCTGTCCGAGCAGGTGCACCGCGAGCACGGCGCGGGTGCGCGCGCTGCGCGCCGCGCGGGCGCTCGCGGGATCGATGCACAGCGTGGACGGGTCGACATCGACCATGACCGGAACCAGGCCGCACTGTGCGATGGGGAAGAGCGAGGTGGACCACGTCACCGCGGGGCACAGGACCTCGTCGCCCGGCTGGAGCCGGCCGAGCTCCACCATCGCGGCGAGCATCAACAGCACCGCCGAGCTGCCGCTGTTGACCATCACGCCGTGCTCGACGCCGCAGTAGCGCGCCCACTCCGCTTCGAACGCCCGCACCCGCTCGCCCATCGTCACGCGGGTGCTCAACAGCGCGTCGAGGGCGCCGATCACCTCGTCGGCACCGTAGGGGCTCAAGACCAGCGGGTGCCCCGCGGCGGGATCGGCGTGCTCCACCGGGTGTCCGGCCATCTCCTCGCGCACGAGGGCGGCGAGCTGCTCACGACGCGTCATCGCGGCGAGCATAGCAGAAGCCCGGCGCCGCGCCCCGGTTAGCAGCCGGCATGGCCCGCGCCGACCTGCTCCGAACCCTGGGCGACCCCACCCGACTTCGCATCTGGGCGCTGTGCGCACGCGAAGAACTCGCGGTCGGCGAGCTCCAGGTCATCGTGGGGCTCGGGCAGAGCACGGTGAGCGGGCACCTGGCGCAACTCCGCGCCGCAGGCGTCGTCGTGGCGCGCCGCGACGGTGCGCACACCCGCTACGCGGCCGCGCGGCCCGACGGGCAGGCCCCGCTGCTCGACCTGCTCGCCGCGGATCCGCTCCCGCCGGGCGACGCGCTCGCCTTGCAGCGGGTGCTCGGCGAGCGCGACTCCCCGAGCCCCGAGGGCCTGGGCAACGACTACCTCCCCGGCCGCTCGTGGGAGGCGTTCGCCCACACCTTGTTGGCGTTGTTCCCGCCGCTCCGCATCGCCGACCTGGGCGTGGGCACCGGCCACCTCACCACGTTGCTCGCCGAGCGCGCGCGGCACGTGATCGCGATCGACCAGGACGCGGCGGCCCTGGCACGACTCCCGGACACCATCGAGAAGCGGGTGGGCGCGCTCGAGGACCCGCCCCTGCGCGAACGCGAGGTCGACCTGGTGCTGTTGTCCCAGGCGCTCCACTGCGTCGACGACCCGCTCCCCACGCTGCGGCGATGCCGCGACGCGCTCGTCGGCGGCGGGCAGATCGCGGTCCTCGACCTCGCGCCGCACCCCCACGCCTGGGTGCGCCACCGGCTCGGCCACCGACACCTCGGGTTCGCCGACCTCGGGGGCCTGCTGCGCAGCGCCGGCTTCCACGACGTGCGCACCGACGTCGTCCACGTGGACCGGCGGGCCCCCGCGTTCACGACCGTGCTCGCGATCGGCACGCGCTGAGGCGGCAGCCCGGTGCCCGCCCGCCCCTGCCGGCGTCGGGACGGTCGCGGGGCACCGGCCCGTCGCTGTGCCGTCACAAATCCGTTGCGAGCGGTCCGGTGAACCCGTAGACTGACGCATGGTCCCGACTCCGGCGGTGCTTTTTCTGTGGGCCGCGGCCGCGTGTGCGACCGCCGAGAGCACCGATTCGGTCGTCGACGACTCCGCCGACGCCGGAGCGCTCCCCGACCCCGCCACCGTGCCGCTGGCCGGCGAGTGCGACCTCGCCGACGACCGCGGCGGCGTCGAGGTCGTGGAGGATGGTGAGTCCACGTGGATCGACGGGAAGGTGGCCGACGCGGTGGTGCCGACAAGCGTGCTCGAGCCGCTGGTGACCGAGGGCGGCTGCACCCTGTGGCGTCGGAACAACCCGTTCTGCGATCCGGCGTGCAACCCGGGTACGACCTGCACCTTCGAGGGTACGTGCGTCGACTACCCGCTCAACCAGGACCTCGGCACGGTGCAGGTGCGCGGCCTGGCGAGCGACGTCGAGCTCACCCCGATCTTCCCCGGCAACACCTACAGCGACACCACGCTGGCCCACCCGTCGATCGTGGCGGGCGCCACGGTGGAGTTGGCGATGCCCGGCGGGGTGTACGGGCCGGCCACCCTGTACGGCGTCGGCATCGAGCCGCTCACCCCGCTCGACGCGGGGTGGACCGTGGCCGAGGGCGTGGCGCTGGCGGTGAGCTGGGCCCCCCCGGAGGCCGCGACCGTCCGCTCCGAGGTGGTGCTGTCCCTCTCGGTCGACCAGCACGGCATCACGCCCGGCGCGGTCCGCTGCGTCTTCGCCGACACGGGGAGCGCCGAGGTGCCCGCCCCGGTGGTGAGCGCGCTGGTCTCCGCAGGCGTCACCGGGTTTCCGAGCGGCGCGCTGGAACGGCGCACCGCCGATCACGCCGCCGCGGGGGAGGGGTGCATGGACCTGCAGGTGCGCTCGCCGCGCGCCGTCGAGGTCGACGTGGCCGGCCACACCCCGTGCGTCACCGACAAGGACTGCCCCGACGGGCAGGATTGCGACGAGGAGCTCCAGACATGCCGATGAGCACGCTGTGGTGGGCGCTCGGCGCCTGCGCCACCCCGACCGACACCGCCGAGCCGGAGGTCGTGGTCGACGAAGGAACGATGGCCTGGGAGCTCGACGTCGAGGAGGTGGAGTTCGGCGAGGTCGCGTACGGGACCACGAGCGTCGCGTCGGTCACCGTGACCAACACCGGCGACACCGACTGGACCGTCTTCGGCCTCCAGAGCGGCGACACCACCGTGTCGGCACCGTTGCCGGCGGTGCGCCAGGTGGCGCCGGGTGCGGCCAGCGTGATCGAGCTCAGTTGGACGCCCGAGGGCATCGAGGCGCTCGACGCCGAGCTGCAGATCTTGTTGTCGGGCGTCGGCGGCCTGCAGACCGTCACGCTCGACGAGAGCGGCGTGGTGTGGGGCCCCGCCGCCGAGCTCGTGGTGGCGGCCGAGGTGCTCGACGACGTCGACCTCGGCTGCTCGACGAGCACCTTGGCGACCCTCCGCAACACCGGCAACGCCGACCTGACCGTGACCGGCTTCGCGTTCGACGGGTCGGCCGGCTTCACGCTGACGTTGCCCGCGCCGCTGCCGTGGACGCTGGAGCCGGGGCACACCCAGACCGCCGGCATCACCTTCGCCCCCACCGTCGACGGCACCGTCATCGCCGCGCTCGACGTCACCAGCGACGACCCCGCGTCCCCGGTCACCAGCGTCACGGTCACCGCCGCCGGCACCCCGCGCGCGACGATCACCGACGAGTGGGTGGTGCCCGCGAGTGAGAACATCACCGCGCTCATCGCGGTGAACGAGGTGGTCAACACCCAGTTCCACGATCAGTGGGAGCCGGGCCTGGAGGTGCTCTTCGAGGAGCTCCTGGCCAGCGGAATCCCCTTCCGCGTGGCGGTCGTGTGCCCCACCAGCGGGGTGGTCGAAGGCGACACCCCGTGGATCGACGAGACCTGGGACGTCGACGACGCGGTCGAGGCCGCGATGGCGATGGTGCCGTGCTCGGGCATCGACAACGACTACCTCCTGCAGACCCTCGAGACCGCGATCGGCGTGAACCAGGAGTGGTTGTTGGACGAGAGCATCGACTGGGAGGAGTCCAAGCTCAACCTCGTCGGGATCAACAGCGACCAGGAGCAGTCGACGGGAAACGCGACGCTCTTCGTCAACAAGTACCTCGCGTACAAGGCCGACAGCGCCGACATCGCCGTGCACGGGATGGGCGGCGACAGCCCGAGCGGCTGCCCCGGCGCGGAGCCGTTCACGCCGTTCTCCGACGCGGCTGCGCTGACCGACGGGGTCTTCTTGAGCATCTGCGACGCGGACTGGACCTCGAACATGCACAGCCTCGCCCAGGCGTTCATGGGGGAAGGCCAGGTCTCGTTCCTCCTGTCCGACACGCCGGCCGAGTGGAGCATCGAGGTGTGGCTCGACGGAACGCGGACCACGAGCGGCTGGAGCTTCGACGACGCCTCCAACCGCATCACCTTCGACGACGACGCCTACCCCGAGGAGGGCGCCGAGCTGCGCATCGAGTACCTCGCCGACGTGGAGTGCCCGGCATGATCTTCTGGCTCTGGGCCGCGTGCGCGACCCCCCACGACTCGGGCGACACCGACCCCGACACCGCCGACTCCGGCGACACCGCCGACTCCGGCGACACCGACACCGACACCGCCGACTCCGGCGACACCGACACCGCCGAGACCGCGTGGTGCACGACCGCCGCGGTCACCTTCGCGCCGCTCGACGGCGAGCCGGTCGACGTGACCACCGAGCTGACGACCGGCCAGTACCTGACGCTCGACCAGCCCGGAACGCTCCACGTGTGCCCGGGCACGTGGTTCGCGCACGTCGTCCTGCGCGCTTCGGTGGTGGTGCAAGGCGAAGGTGCGGCGCCCGACGACGTGGTGCTCTCCGGCGGCGAGAGCGGGACCATCCTCGACGTGCTCGGGCCCGACGTCACGCTCGAGGTCCGCGACCTGCGCCTGGATCGGGGCGCCGGCCTGCAGGTGGAGCACAACAGCGGCGGCGGCGGCATCTACTGCGAAGGCGACGCCACCGTGCTCGGCGAGGACCTGCGCTTCACCGACAACTTCGCCAACGACGGCGCCGGCCTGTACGCACGGGAGTGCGCCGTCACGTTGCGGCGCGTCGAGTTCGCCGACAACCTCGTCGACGACGACGGCGGGGCGCTCACCCTGTGGTACAGCACCGCCACCCTCGAAGCGGTGAGCTTCGTCCGCAACCGGGCCCTCGACGCCGGGGCGTTCGCCCTGTTCTACAGCGACGCCACCGTGACCGACGGCACCTTCACCGACAACGAGGCGTCGCATTTCGCGGGGGCGGTGTGGGTGTACGAGAGCACGCTGAGCGCGACGGCGAGCCACTTCGCGACCAACGAAGGGGGCGAGGCGGGCGGGGCGGTGCTGCTCGCGGGGCAGGGCACCTTCGCCGACGTCACCATCGAGGACAACACCTCCACGCAGGGCGGCGGAATCTTCGTGTACTGGGAGTCCACGATCACCGCAACCGCCACGACGATCCTCGGCAACCTGCAGGAAGACCTCTTCGTGGCCGACTACGTCAACGAGGCCGGCGGGCACCCGATGGAGGGCCAGGCCGACTGGAACTTCGTGTGCGCCGCCAACGAGTGCACGACGACCGAGTAGCGGTGGGCGTCCGCGCCGCGACCGTCCGTGGCGGCCGGTGGCCGCCGTGTACCGAGGCCGGCGCGCGGCCGGCGGCGCCGCGCGGG
>SXOM01000584.1 GCA_005776735.1 Pseudomonadota bacterium | reverse complement strand
GTTATCGGGGGAATGGCAGGCCGTGCCGCGCTGGTGCCGGCCCCGGTCTTCAAAACCGGTCGGAGCGCCTCGAAAGGGACCGCTCGGTGAGTTCGATTCTCATGGCCTGCCGCCACTGGTCGGATGGCGCTCGTTCCGGGGGGGCGCGCGCGCCGCACTTGCCCGAGGCGAGCGCCGCGCTCAGACCGTGCCGACCTCGGCCAGCGAGGCGCGCCCGAGGATGCGCTTGACGTCCTCGTGGATGTACACCATCTCCTCGAACGCGGCGGACCACGTGCCGTCGGTCACGACCGGACGGATGGCGAACATGCCGTCCATGCGGATGGGGTGCAGGCGATGCAGGCGGTTGCGGGGGAGCAGCGTCGCCGCGTGCGCCGAGCGCGGCCAGCCGGTGGCGACCAGGCCTTCGCGGGGCAGGACCCGGTGGCCGACCGCGTTGTCGTTGCGGAGCTGCAGCCGCGCGTTGACCGCCCAGGACTGGCTGACGATGAAGATCTCGCCACACGTCTTCCACCGGCTGGCGAAGCCGATTGCCGCGCGCGCACACTCCCGCGCCTGTTGCACGACGTACGGCTCGGGACCTTCGCCGGCGAAGACCCGCGTCACACCGAAGTCGCCGTACGCGTCGGCGCCGGCCGGACCGAGGTCGATCGACACGAGGCCTCCGGCGTCGAGCCGGGGCCCCCGCCCGATGCGGGGGAGGGGGCCGCGGCGGCCGATTTCCTGGCCGATCTCGACCTCGGGGGCGTGGTACCAACCGGTGAACCCGTGCTCGCCGAGGCGCGTCTCGGCGAGCTCGACGATGTCGCGCGCGTGCATCCCCGCTTCGAGGCGCGCCACCACGTCGCCCATCATCGCGATGGTGCGGCGCTGGGCGTCGTCGAACGCGGCAACGACCGGGGGGAGCTCGGTGGAGGCGGAAGGTGCAGCAGTCACCGCCGGCGTGTAACCCGACGCCCGCGGTCAGCGCGCGGGCACCGCGTCGACCACGAACGCGCTCCAATCGGGCGCAACCGGCCCTTCGCCGTACAACCAGCGGTACATGAGCCACGTGCTGGTGACCCGCTTCACGTAGTGGCGGGTCTCGCGGAAGGTGATCGTCTCGCTGAAGGTGTCCAGCGGCGCGTCGGCCGGCAACGCGGCCAGCCACCGGTCGGTGTTGCCCGGCCCCGCGTTGTACGACGCCAGCGCCAGCGCCGGGTTGCCGCCGTAGTCGTCCAGCAAGGAGTCGAGGTAGTAGCCGCCGATCGCGAGGTTGGTGTCCGGATCGTAGATCTTGCTGCTGGAGTAGCTTCGGCCCATCTGCTTGGCGACGGTCTTGGCGGTGCCCGGCATCAGTTGGCTCAGGCCGCACGCGCCCGCGTGCGACTTGATGTCCTTGTTGAAGTTCGACTCCTCACGCACCAGCGCATGGAAGAGCCGGGCGTCCCAGCCAAAGCCGCCGGCCGCGGTCTTGACCTCGGGCCACCACGTCTCGGGGTACCCGACCCGCAGGACCTGGCCCGCGTTGGGGCCGAGCGTCTCCGGCGGGTGCGCTCGCAGCCAGGTGCGGAGCCGATCGTGGCCGACCAGGAAGTCGCCCGCGCGCGTCTCGAGCACCAGGCGCAGCGCCGACAACGAACCGTCCAGCTCCGCTTCGGGGACCGTGGCCAGCTCGGCGAGGGCTTCGCGGACCAGGCCGAGGCGGGCGAGCGCGAGCATCGACTGGCCGGCGGGCCCCTGGATGAACCGGTCCGGCACCTGCCACGCCCCGTCGCCCGTCGGGCGCGCAGGCGCGAGCTTGTCGGCCCGGGCGCTGTCCAACCGACGGAGCTGCGCGGCGGCCAGCGCCCCGTAGTAGTGCCACGGTGCGCGGAGGGCGAGCGCTTCGAGCTTGTCGGCGGCCTCGGTCTGTGCAGCGGCGTCCGTGGTCAGTTGGTTGTCCTTCGGCCAGGCGCGCCAGCGGGCCGCCCAGTACATGCACGCCAACACATCGGTCGTCGAAGCGGACAGCGGCAGCCGCGCGCTCACCTCGTCGGCCCATCGGATCGCCTCGTTGGTGTCCCCCGCGAGGTACGCCCCCCACGCGAGCCGCCAGCCGTTCTCGCCCGCGAGATCGCCCTCCGGGTAGCGTTCCATGCCTGCGGCCCACAGCTTGCGGGCGCCGGGAAGGTCGCCCGACTCCTGCCGGGCGATGCCGCCGAGGGTGTAGCCGTCGTCGGCCATGCTGTGTTCGGGGAACCACTCGGGGATGCGCGCGTATACCCGCGCCGCGTTCCCGGACTCCTTCTTCCGTTCGTAGGACTTCCCCGCGAGGTACAGCGCCTTGGCCGCGCGGTCCGGGTCCTTGGTCTTGCACGGCTCTGCCATCGCTTCGAGCACGCCGGCCGCGGCGGTGATGTTGTTGAGCTTGTGTTGGGCCCGGCCCCAGGCGTACCGGGCGACGCACGCGTCGGCGGCGAAGGTGTCGAGGTCGGACAACAGGCCGACCGCACCCGACCAGTCGCCCTTCTCCTGCAGGCGGTCGGCCCGGTACGCCCGGTCCGCCGCCGTGGGTTTGTACCACTCGGCGATGGCCCGGTCCTCCGCGGTGCCCGGGTAGGCGCGGTAGATCCGCTGGGCGAACGGCTGTGCTTCTTTGCTGGAGCTGCCGAGGCGCTGCCAGAGCCAGCTCAGGGCCTTTTCGTTGCCGGTGGTGGGGTCGGGTCGGGCCGCCACCGCTTCGTAGGCCGCGCGTGCTTCCGAGTCGCGGCCGGCGTCGCGGAGCGCGTCGGCCCGCGCGAGCTCGGCCCGCACCGCGATGGGCGAGCGGGCGTCGGCCGCCACCTTCGACAGCGGCTCCAGCGCGTCGGCCGGCCGATCGAGCGCGTGCAGGACCTCGCCCCGCAACAGCGCGACGTACGCCGGGGGCGGCGTCGGCGCGGCGGCCAGCGCCTCGAGGAGCGGGGCGGCCTCGGCTCCGCGTCCGGCCCGCACCAGCTCCCACGCGGTGACGAACGCGAGGTCGGCCGCGGCGCCGTCCGCCAGCTTCTTCCGGTCCAGCGCCACCAGGCCAGTCGCGGCGGCCCCGTGGTCGCGCTTGCCGACGGCGGTGACCACCTCGGGGGGGAGCGGGAGCGCCAGGTCCAGCGCGTGGGGCGCCAGCGTGGCGTAGGGTTCGGCGGCGGCGAACGCGACGAAGAACAGGAGCACGGGAACCCCGGATGAGAACCCCTGCGTAACCGGGATGTTCCTTCCTGGCCTTGACGTGACAAGAGGGGACAACGTGGGGGCGACGCGCCGCGACCGACCGCTCCGAGGGGCGGGCTCTCCCGCGCATCGCGGCGCGGGCCGAGCCGGGCGCCGGACGCGCGGCGGCCTCGGCGCGCTTCGGGACGGTCGCGGCG
>SXOM01000583.1 GCA_005776735.1 Pseudomonadota bacterium | reverse complement strand
GGTCGGCCGTCGCACCCGGCGCGCGAGCCGCGCCGGCCTCGATCGAGGTCGGGACGGGCGCGGCGGCTCGCCCCGACGGTTCGTCCGGGTTCACCGGCGGCGGCGCCGCGTCGCGAGGGCCGCCACGAGGATGGCCGGGACCGCCATCACCGCGCCGCCGTTCGCCGAGCAGCCGCAGTCGCCCGGGGCCGTGGTGTCCCCGGAGTCCTTGCCGCCGCCGGTGTCGTCGCCGGTGTCGGTGCCGGTGTCGGTGCCGGTGTCGCCGGTGTCGCCGCCGATGCCACAATCTTCGGGCGTCCACTTGGTGCCGTCGAGGTCGTTGCAGTCGTCGCCCCCCGAAGCCGCGGCGTCGTGACCGTCGCCGTCCTGGTCGTGGTCGCTCCCGCCGGAGCAGTCCTGGTCGACGTCGTCGTACCAGATCTCCTCCTCGTCGGGGTTGATGGTCGCGTCCGCGTCGTCACAGTCGTCGCCACCGACCTCGGCCGCGTCGTACCCGTCGCCGTCGACGTCGGTGTCGGTGGTGTCGGGATCGCAGTCGTTGTCCACGCCGTCGTAGGGGACCTCGGCGGCGTCGGGCGAGACCCGGGGATCGGTGTCGTCGCAGTCCTGGCCCACGTCCCACCCGTCCCCGTCCTGATCGGAGTCGTTGCCGTCGCAGTCCTGGTCGGTGCCGTCGTACCAGACCTCGGGCGCGCCGGGGTACACGGTGGCGTCGTCATCGTCACAGTCGTCGCCGCCGGCGACGGCGTCGGGGTCGTGGCCGTCGCCGTCCTTGTCCAGGTCGGCGGCCGTCAGGTCGGCGCCGTCGCAGTCCTGGTCGATGCCGTCGCCCACCACCTCGGCGGCGCCCGGGTTGATGGTGGCGTCGGTGTCGTCGCAGTCGATCGCCGAGGCGTAGCCGTCCCCGTCGTCGTCCTCGATCTCGCTGCCCGGCCCCCCATAGGCGCCGATGTCACTGACGCTGCCGTCGGGGTCGAGGATGGAGGGATCCCCGCCGTCGATGAGCGGGCTCGTTCCATTGGGCAACAGGACGTCGTTGGTGCAGTCGCCGTCGAGCGTGTAGTCGTAGAGATCCGGATCGACGAACAGGTTGCCGGCCATCGTCGCGAGGTCGGCGGTGGTGACATAGCCGCTGGCGTCGTCGGCCGCGTTGCTGTACCAGTCGTTGTAGGTGAAGGTCGACGAGGTGGCGCTGTCGCTGTCGTCCACCACCATCCCGTCCCCGTCCTGGCTGAAGGCGACGAGGTTGTTGGTGAAGGCGCCGTGCACCCCGTACAGGTAGAATCCACCCCCGTCCTTGGCGGCGTCGTTTCCGACCACGGTGTTGTTGGTCATCTCGAGGCCGTACTCGTACACAAACGAAGAGCCGGCCCCGTAGTTCGCCAGGTTCTCCTGGAGGACCGTGTTGGTCCACGCCGAGGCGGTGTTGTAGCTCGCGTACACGCCACCTCCCTCGTCGGCGGTGTTTCCGCACACGGTGGCGTGCGCGACGGCGAGGTCGGTGTTTCCGTACGCGTACACCCCGCCGCCGTAGTCGCGGTCGGCGACGTTGCCGCGCGCGTCGAGGCCGTCCACCGAGGCGGCCGACTGGTAGGAGAGGTACAGGCCGCCGCCCGAGTTGGCGGCGGTGTTGTCGACGACGGTGAGGTCGGTGAACTCGGCTTCGCCGTACCCGGCGTAGATCCCGTCGTGGTACACACCGCCACCGCTGCCGTGGTCGGCCGTGTTGCGTTCGAACGTGTCGTTTTCGCTGACCACGTTCACCGAGTAGGCACCGTAGTACCCCCCCCCGTTGGTGTAGGCGTAGTTGTCAGACACACGGTTGCCCGACAGCTCGGCGTCGATGTCGTAGTACAGGTAGACCGCGCCGCCACTGCCATGCTCGGCCCGATTCCCGTCGAACGTGCTGTTCGCGACGCCGATGGGGGTGGCCTGGTAGTACCCGTAGATGGCCCCGCCGTCGGTGTAGGCGACGTTGTCGTCGAAGCTGGAGGTCGCCACGTCGAGCTCGGCCAGGTAGTACGCGTAGATGGCCCCGCCCGCCCCGTCGCTCTCGTTGTCGGTGAAGCTGGAGTCGGTAACGGCCACCGTGCCGAGGGTGTAGTAGGCGTAGATCGCGCCGCCGGCGGTGCCGTGGTTGCCGTCGAACGAGCAGTTGTCGACCTGTGCCTCGGTCGCCGAATAGAACACCAGCGCCCCGCCGCCGCCGGCCGCAGCTTCGTTGTTGGAGAAGGCGCAGTCCTGGACGACCGCCGTGCTGTACAACGAAGCCGCATAGACGGCCCCGCCGCCGCTGCTCGAGAGGTTGTCGGTGAAGTCGCAGTCGGTGGCCTCGAACTCGGTGTAGTAGTACGCATACACTGCCCCGCCGCTGCCGCCGCTGGCCTCGTTGCCGTCGAACTCCACACGCTCCAGGCTGAGCAGATCGTACAGTTGCTGGGCGTAGATGGCGCCGCCGGTGGTCGCCTGGTTGCCGGTGAAGCTGACGTCGGTGATCGTGACGTCGCCGTAATAGTAGGCGTACAACGCGCCGCCGTAGTAGGTCGCGACGTTGTCGTCGAAGGTAGTGTCGCTCACCTCGAGGGTCACCGAGCTCGCGGCGTAGATGGCGGCGCCGTAGCCGGCGGAAGAGTTCCCGCTGAACGAAGAGTTGGTGACCACGAGGTCGGAGCCGGTGCTCACGTGCAGCACCCCGTACGCCCCCGCGCTGTGGTCCTCGAAGGTGCACCCGTCGAAGGTGGCCGACGAGTAGTTGTACACCGTCGCGGCCGCCCCGCCGTAGCCTTCGTTGCGGGCAAACGTCGTGCCCGTGACCGCGAGGGTGGAGTTGGTCTCGACCCAGAGCGCGCCGTAGTACCCGGACGACATCGCGTACGTGGAGAGGTTGTCGGAAATCTCGCCGCCGCTGAGCGTGACGTCGCAGTTGGTCGTCGCGTAGATCGTGGTGCCCGAACCGTAGTTGGCGATGTTGGCCGTCGAGACCAGGTCCGTCGCGTCGAGCGTGACCGAGTTGTAGGCGTAGATCGTACTGCCGTAGTAGTTCTCGTTCCCGTCGAGCGTGACCGTGGTCATCGTGAGGTCGGACGTGGCCGCGTAGATCGCCGCGCCGTAGTACGCCCAGTTGTCGGAGAACGTGGTGTCGGCGAAGGTGACGGTGGAGCTCGCGAGGTAGGCGGCGCCGCCCGCGTACCCGGTGATCCCCGAGAAGCTCGAGTCCGACACCTCGATCGTCGCGGAAGACGCGTACAGGCCGGGGCCGTAGTAGCTGGTGCTGCCGAGGTCCTCGACCACCATGTCGATGAGCGCGAGGTCGGAGCTGACCACGTAGATGCCGCCGGCCCCCGTGTTGCGGAGCGTGAAGCCTTCGAGCGTGGTGCCCGTGGGCTCGCCGGAGCTCACGGTCACCGCCCAGCTCGCGGCGCCCGCCCCATCGATGATCGTGCTCGCCGACCCGGCCCGCGAGAAGATGTAGAGCTTCTTGCCGTCGAAGTCGATCGACTCGGTGTAGGTGCCGGCGGCGACCCGGATGTAGTCGCCATCGGTCGCGGCGTCGATGGCGTCCTGGATGCTGGTGTAGGTGGCGCTCCCCGACACGTCGACGTCGTGGGTGGCGGCGAACGCGGGGGTGGCGGCGAACAGGCCGCAGAGGGCGAGGAGGGTGCGCTTGTGCATCCGGGGATTGTGCGCCTGGACGCGCCGTCGCGCAAGCGGCACCGCGGCGGGCTACCCGCCGATGCAGGTGGCGACGGTGTCGGCGACGACCTGGTGACCCCGAACCGACAGGTGGCCGTCGAACGGCAGATAGGGCCGCTCGCCCGCGACCGCCGCGGCGCGCAGGGCGGGCATCAGGTCGCACGTGGTCAGGCCGGCGGCCTTCGCCGCCCCGACCGCGTCGGCCTGGGCGCCGTCCAGGTCGGGGGTGACGCCGTCGAGGCCGACGCTCCGGAACGTGCGCAGCGCGGTGTCGTCGTCCATCGTGAACGACGGCGGGACCACCGCGACCACACAGCGGGCGCCGAGCCGACGGCAGGCGCCCGCCAGGTAGTCGAGCGCCCGGCGCGTGGACTCGAGGTCGGCTCCCCTCGCCCGTCCTTCCACTGTGAAGATGCCGAGCTCGTCCTTGAAATGGCGGGAGCCCGGGTCGCGGCCGGAGCGCGTGGTCCGGGTGGACTGCCACGCCGAGTAGTGCGCGACGAGTACACTACGGTCGCGGAAGAACTGGAAGACCGGCGAACGGTGGGGGCCCACGCCCATCATCGGGACCGCGTAGCCTTCGGACCCGGGCTCGCCCGGACCCGGCGGCGGGCTCATCAAGTCGACCTGCCCGTGCTGGCGGTTGTCGGCGAAGTCGTTTCCCGTGAAAAAGAGCGCCAGCACACCCTCGGGCGGGAACACTCGCCCGAGCTGCACGGCGCGGACGGCCTCTTTCCAGGTGCTGTACCCGTCGACCCCGGCGTTGATGACCTGGGCACCGAGCTTGGTGGCCAACAAGGCCGAAAACGTCTCGCGTTCTTCGACCTGCAGCGCGATGGTGAAGCTGTCGCCCACCGCGATCCAGGTCCGTTCGCCGGGCTTCGGAGCATCGCCACGGGTGCCCCATTGCGAGAAGCGCGGCGTGACCGAGTAGCCGAAGCTCTGGATCGTCCCGGTGAACTTCGGGTTGGGGTAGGTCATGTCCCCGCCTTTGACGTAGATGTCCCGTGGGTAGGACATCGGCGCCATGAAGACGAGGTCGTTGCCGCGGGCGAAGCCGTCGAGCCGCCCCACCGCCTCGGCGAGGCACAACCCGACGAGGGCGCCGCCGAGCACCAGGCCCAGGCGCCGCAACCACGGGCGCCCGGCTGCGCTCATGACCCGCTCACCCCGATCCGGTCGGACTCGGTCTTGCACCAGAACTGGACCAGCCCGAAGAAATGCTCGGTGAACTGTTCGATCTCGTGGTTGGGAAACAGCATCGCCGTCTTCTCCCGCACGATCTGCTTGGCCCGGTCGGTGCGGAAGAACTCGATGCACACTTCGTCGAGGTTGCGCAGGTGGGTCCTGCGGAATTCCTCGAACCGGTCCGTGTCGAAGTAGGCGCGGGCCAGGTCATCGTAGCGGGCGAACTTCTCTTCCCAGGGGAGCTCGGGGTTGTCCGCGATGTCGAAGTACGGCTGCCAGTTTGGGTTGATCCTGGGCTTACGGCCACTCCACGTACAGAACAGGCTCCACGCCACGAGCGACCGCACCGTCCACGGGAAGTGGTAGTGCAGGGACGTGACCTGGCTGTCGGGGCAGGCATTGGCGAAATCGATGGGATGGAACACACCGCCCGACCGCAACGCTTCGCACGAGTTGTAGTCCCAACAGAAGAAACTGTTGATGATGCGCGCGTAGCGCTGCATCGTCTGCCAACCGCCGGCGTCCATGAAGTTGAAGTCGACGACGTACCGGGCGTGCAGCGGCGCGGCGGGGTCGTACTTGATGCAGTTGACCTGCGGGCCGATGCCGATCGCACGGACGAACAGGTCCCAGTCGTCGACGGCCTTCTGCAGGTGCATGACCTGCTTCCCGGAGCCGTCGTACCCCGCGTGCAGGGCCTTGGCGTCGTCGATCTTGCTGACGCCGCGCCACGCCCCGCCGTCGTAGGGCTTCATGAAGAGGGGATACCCCACCGAACGCCCGGTGGCCTCCAGCGAGAACAGCTTGTTGTACCGACGGATCGTGACCGCGGTGTCTGCCTCGTCCTCGTAGACCTTGGGGGGGAGCAGCACGGTCTTGGGGATCGGGAACCCAAGGCGCATCATGGCGACGTAGGTGGTGTGCTTCTCGGCCGACTGGATCATCCACGGGTTGTTCAGCACGTAGGTGCCGTCGAGCGCGATCTTCTTGACCCACTCCCGCGTGGTGGGGAACCAGTGCGTGATGCGGTCGAGCACCATGTCGTACCGGGGCTTGGCCGCGAGGTCGAAGGGCTCGACCTTCACGCGCTCCACGGCGAACTCCACGGTGTCGCCGTCGGGCGTCGGCAGCTTC
Source organism: Pseudomonadota bacterium (assembly GCA_005776735.1). GTDB lineage: Bacteria > Myxococcota_A > UBA796 > UBA796 > SXON01 > SXON01. The sequence continues at coordinate 9,013 of SXOM01000583.1, read as the reverse complement.
AGGTCGAGCTTCTTGACGATCTCCTCGAAGCAGGCGGGCCAGCAGTGGTCGGCGCCGAGCGAGAGGCCGATGAGACGGGTCTGGGGCATGGGGGAAGCTCCGAAGCGGCGCTGCCCGATATCAAGCGGGGCGGCGCGCCGCGACCGGCAGCTTCGAGCCGCCGAGGCCTGCGCGCGCCGCGGCGGGGCGCCCGGCGGACTCGGCGCGCTTCGGGACGGTCGCGGGGCGCCCCCCCCAACGCCCTACTCCGCGTAGTCCTCCCAGAAGGTCTGCGGCGGCTCGACGGGCGTGCCGTCGGGGCGGACCTGGACCACCTCGGCCTCCTCCATGACGTAGCCGCTCAGCGCGTTTCCGTAGCAGCAGCCGGTGTCCAGGCCGACGGTGTGCGCGCGGACCTGCAGCCCGCGCATCGCGTCGTGACCGTAGAACACACGCTCGCTGCGTTGCCAGCGCTGCCACCAGAATGGGTTGGCCAGGTCGAGGTCGTCGGGCCACCGGCGCACCAGGAACGCCTGCACGGGATCGGTGCCGTCGATGCCGAGCTCCGGGTCGAGCCCGGCGTGCACGGCGATCCACGGGCGGCCGGCGTGGACCCCGGTGATCCAGGAGGGGAGGTCCTCGAGCCACGCGCGCGCTGCGTCCGGCAACAGCGCGCACGTGGCCGCGGCGCGGCCGCCATCGGGCGCACCCCACACGCGCAACATCCGCGCGTCGTGGTTGCCCATCACGCACTCCGGCTGCCACGCCGCGACCCGCTCCCAGACGCCCAGCGGGTCGGGCCCCTTGGTGAAGAGGTCGCCGAGCAGGACGAGCCGATCGGGGCGGGCGCGGGTGACCATCGCGTCGAGCGCCTGCGCGCAGCCGTGCACGTCGCCGACGAAGAGGGTCCGCACCGCACGCAGGTATCACCGGCTGCGGTAAGCTGCGGGGATGCGCACCTTCCTCCCCTTCTTCGCCCTGATGCTCGTGGCCTGCGAGCCGACCGTCGACACCGGGGAACCCGAGAAGGTCGACACCGCCGGCGAAGACTCCGCGTGCGCCCCCGAGGACGAGGTCTGCGACGGCGTGGACAACGACTGCGATGGGCTCGTCGACGAGGAGGTCGCCGAGCCGTGGTTCGTCGACGCCGACGGCGACGGCTTCGGCGCCGGCGCCGAAGTGCTGGCGTGCGAGGCCCCCGATGGTCACGTCCCGGTCGACGGGGACTGCGACGACGGCGACGCGGGCAGCTTCCCGGGCGCCCCCGAGGACTGCGACGGCGTCGACGACGACTGCGACGGCCAGGTCGACGACGGGGTGGGCGAACCCTGGTACCTCGACGGCGACGGCGACGGCTACGGCGACCCCGAGGTGCCCGCGACCGCGTGCGCAGCGCCCGAAGGCTACGTCGCCGACGCGACCGACTGCGACGACAGCGAAGCCGACACCAACCCGGTGGCCCTGGAGCGGTGCGACGGCGAAGACGACGACTGCGACGGCCAGATCGACGACGACGCCGTGGACGCCGTTCGGTGGTACCCCGACGGCGACACCGATGGACACGGCGACCCCGAAACGCCGGTGTGGGCGTGCGAAGCCCCCGACGGCCACGTCGCCGACGACACCGACTGCGACGATGCCGACGCGGAGGTGTCCCCGTCCGCGACCGAGTGGTGCAACGGCAAGGACGACGACTGCGACGGCGACACCGACGAGGACGCCGCGGCCGATGCGGCGGTGTGGGTCGAGGACCTGGACCACGACGGCTACGGTGGTGTCGGGACCACCGTGAGCTGCGATGCGCCGGCGGGGTATGTCGACAACGCCGACGACTGCGACGACGCCGTGTTCGAGACCAACCCCGGCGCGGCCGAACAGTGCAACGACGTCGACGACGACTGCGACGGGACCATCGACGACGGCGTGACCACGAGCACCTGGTACGCCGACGCCGACGGCGACACCTACGGCGACGCCACCACCACGGTCGACGACTGCGCCGTCCCGACCGGGTACGTCGGCGACGACACCGACTGTGACGACGTCGACGCGGCCGTGAACCCCGGCGCGGTCGAGGCCTGCAACGGGATCGACGACGACTGCGACGGCGCCGTCGACGAGGGCGAAGCCACCGGCTCGGCCAGGTGGTACGCCGACGCCGACGCCGACGGGTACGGCGACGCCGGCAGCGTGAGCCTGGCGTGTGACGCCCCGGCGGGGAGCGTCGCGGACGCCACCGACTGCGACGACGGCGACGCGTCGGTGAACCCCGGCGCCACCGAGACCTGCGATGGACGCGACGAAGACTGCGACGGGGCGATCGACGACGGCGTGCCGACGACCACCTGGTATCTGGACGCCGACGCGGACGGCTACGGCGACGCGAGCACCACCACCGTCGAGTGCGCGGCACCGCTCGGCTACGTCGCCGACGCCACCGACTGCGACGACGGCGACGCCAGCATCCACCCCTTCGGCACCGAGCTCTGCGACGGCGTGGACCAGGACTGCGACGGCGTCGCCGACGAGGGCCTGACCACCTACACCTGGTACTTCGACGACGACGGCGACGGCTACGGCGACGCGAGCACCTCGACCGCGAGCTGCTCGGCACCCAGCGGGTACGTGCGCGACGACGACGACTGCGACGACACCGACTCGGCCATCAACCCGAGCGCCACCGACGTGTGCGACACGCTCGACAACGACTGCTCCGGCGACGCCGATGACGGCGGGTTGTGCCCGTGTGACGTCGAATACTACCTCGGCGAGCCCTACATGGTGTGCTCGGCGCCGTTGGAGTGGGCGCCGGCCCGGACCGAGTGCCTCACCTACGGCTATGACCTGGTCGCCATCAACGACGCCGCCGAGAACAGTTGGATCGTGAGCACCGCCACCGCCGCGGGGTTCACCAGCGACAGCCACTTCACGTGGATGGGCTTCAACGACCGGTCCAGCGAAGGGAGCTGGGTGTGGTCCAGCGGCGACGCGGTCACCTACACCAATTGGAACAGCGGCGAGCCCAACGACAGCTCCGGCGAAGACTGCGGGCACCTGTGGTCCAGCGGCAAGTGGAACGACATCCCGTGCACCGGGTACACCACGCCCTACATCTGCGAACCCTGAGCCGCGAACGGAATGCCGACCTCGTCCAGCTCCTCCCGCCCGCCGGTGTCGGGGCCGCCGGCGTAGAGGCGGATCGTCGTCCACGCGACCTCGCCCGAACACGCGGCGAGCTCGTCGGTGTCGAGCCAACCGTGGCAGCGGACGAGGTCGTCTCCGGCCGCTGCACACTCCATCGGGATTGCGCCCGCATCGAGATCGTCGCCCCGCTCCCAGGTCACCGAAGGGTCGCCGTCGGTGCAGCTCAGGAGCACCTCCACCTGCACGCGGCGCGCGCCGTCGAGGCGCACCTCGTCGGGCTCGGGCGTGAGAAACCGACCGGTGGGGCCGCACAGCCCAACCCAGGTCGCCTCGGGGGCACAGGCCATGAGCACGGCCAGGAGCATGCCCCCGCTTCGGACGCGAGCGTCGTCAGTTGAGGGCACGTTCGTCGCCCGCACACGAAAATTCCGCTTGCCGATCCCCGGTCGGCGTGTCTACAAATGTCGCGGACCCAGACCCCGGAGGCTTCGATGGACATGACCTGCACCCACACGCTTGGGCTCGAGGTTTTCGTTCCGTCGCCGGTCGGCGTCGGCGGCAACCAGCCGTAGGGAGTACGCCCGCTCCCGGTTCCTCCGCACCCCCCTGAGGGTGCTCCGCGCACCCCCGTGCGCCCCCTGCTCGCCCTGTGCGAGGTCGTCATGTCTGGTCTCTCCGAAGCCCGGCGCGTGCTCGCGCTCGCCTGGCCCGTCATGCTCTCGATGTTGTCCTACTCGCTCATGTCCGGCGCCGACGCGCTCTTCGTCGGCCGGCTGGGCACCGTCCCCCTCGCCGCCATCGGCCTGGCGGTCACCGCCACCTTCTTGTTCCTCGCGCTGCCCATCGGGCTTGTGCGGGGGCTCCGGGTCGCGACCGCGCAGGCCACCGGTGCCGGCCGGCACGGCGCCGTCCACGCGCTCGCGTGGCAGGCGGTGTGGTTGCCGCTGGTCGCCGGCGGGGTGGTCGCGTCGCTGTCCGGGCTCGGTCCCTGGGTGTTCGCACACCTCGGGGCCACGCCGGCGGTGCAGGCCGAAGCGCTCGCGTACTTCCACGTACGTGTGCTCGGCGCGCCGCTCGCCCTCTTCGTGCTCGCGTTCACCGCGTGGTTCGAAGGGCGGGGCAACACCCGCACCCCGATGATCGCCAACGTCACCGCGAACCTGCTCAGCATCGGGCTCGACGCGGTGCTGGTTCCCGGGCTCGGCCCCGTGCCGGCGCTCGGGATCCGCGGCGCGGCGTGGGCGGGCATGATCTCGTTGGCGGTCGCCGCCTCGATCCTGCTCGTCGCGGCGCTGCCGACGCTGCGTTCGGTGTCCTGGCGCCCGGACCGCGACCTGTTGGGGGAGAGCGCACGCCTCGGGTTCCCGATCGGCGTGCAGCGATTCCTCGACGTGGCCGCGTGGACGGTGCTCACCGGGGTGCTGGCGAGCCTCGGCGACGCGCAGCTCGCCGCGCACGTGCTCGCGATCCGCATCCTCATGCTGAGCTTCTTGCCCGGCCTGGCGATCGCGGAGGCGACGGCGGTCTTGGTCGGGCAGGCGGTCGGCGCGCGCGATGTCGAAGCGGCACACCGCTCGTGGAAGGCGGGCTCGTGGGTGGCGTTCACGGTGATGGGCATCGGCGGCCTGTTCTTCGTGGCCATCCCCACGCTCCTCATCGCGCCGTTCCACGCTGCGCCCGAGGTCGTCCCCATCGCCATCCGGCTCTTGTGGATCGCCGCGGCGTTCCAGCTCGTCGACAGCGTGGCCACGGTCACCTACTTCAGCCTCGACGGCGCCGGCGACACCCGCTTCACGCTCGTCGCGAGCATCGTGCTCTCGTGGTGCGTGAAGCTCCCGGTCGGCGTCCTCGGCGCGAGCTGGGGCGGCCTCGGGGCGGTGGGGGCGTGGCTCGGCCTCACCGGTGAGATCGTGGTCTTGCTGGTCGTGCTGCTCGTCCGGTGGCGCTCGCGAAGGTGGTACGCCCCCGACGCGAGCCCGCTGGTGGCCGCACCCGCGTGAGCCTGCGGGCCGTCGCCCTTGGGGGCGGCGGCCCGCGACCGTCCGCTCCTCGGGCCGAGGCCGGCGGCCGCCGCGCTACGGGCCGCAGTTCCCGTATGTGCAGGCGGTGACGTCGCCGACGGGCGTGTCGTCGCGCGCCGTGGCGCACGCCGCCAGCATGGCCGGTACCGCCCGCGCGAATAGCCGGCGCGCGCCCACCCCTACCAGACCTCGCACCGGTTGGCCGGCTTCATGGCGCTCCCCTCCGCACACCCGAACGCCGCGTGGAACTCGGGGAGGTTCTGCAGCGGGCCGATCACGCGGAACCGGTTGGGGCTGTGCGGGTTGCTCGCCACGATCATCCGCTCGTACTCGGGCGAGGCCACCGTGCACCAGTTCTGCGCGTAGGCGACGAAGAAGACCTGGTCGAGGGTGAGCCCGTCGACCCGCGTCGCGTCCTTGCCCCCCTCGGTGGATTTGAACGCGCGGTAGGCGGTGCGCACCCCGCCCAGGTCGCCGATGTTCTCGCCGAGGGTGAGGTCTCCCTTGACCGGCGTGCCGTCGGCGAGCTTGAAGTTGTCGAACTGGGACTTGACACAGCCGGCCTGGGCCTCGAAGCGGGCGCTGACCTCGGGGGCCCACCACTCGGACAGCTTGCCGTCGCCGTCGAACTTGCGGTTTTGGTCGTCGAACCCGTGGCTGAGCTCGTGGCCCATCACCGCCCCGATCGCGCCGTAGTTGCGGGCGCTTGGGAAGCTCCGGTCGAAGAACGGAGCCTGGAGGATGCCCGCCGGGTACGCGAACTCGTTGGCGAGCGGGTTGTAGTACGCGTTGACGACCTGGGGCGTCATGTACCACTCGCCCTTGTCAACCGGCTTGCCCACCTTGGTCATGTTGCGGTGGTGTTCGAACTGGGCACCCGCCATCACGTTGCCGGCGTGCTGGCCGCGCGTGATGGTCAACGCGCCGTAGTCGCGCCATGCGTCGGGATAGCCGATCTTCTTTGCGATCTTGGCCGACTTCTCGCGAGCGCGTTCGCGGGTGGGGTCGTCCATCCACGCCAGTTGGGGCAACCCGGTCACAAAGGCGGCCTGGATGTCGTCGAGCATCCCGCTCGCGACGGCCTTGCTGTCGCCAGGGAAGGCGGCGTCGACGTAATAGCGGCCCGCCACCTCGCCCACGACGGTGTTCACCGTGCCCAGGCACCGCTTCCAGCGATCCTCCGGCGCCTTGCGCCCGATGAGCGTGGTCTGGAAGAAGCCGAAGTCTTCGTCGAAGACCGGCTTGCTGAGGTTGGGCGCCATCGCGTGGATGGCCTGGAACCGCAGCCACGCCTTGAGCGTGCCGACCGGGGTGGCCGTGAGCACGACCTGGAACTTCTCGAGGGTCTTCGGGGAGTCCACCGAGATCTCGGTGGCGGTGCCCGCCCCCGCCGCTTCGAGCCAGCCCACCCAGTCGAGCTTCGGCGTGAGCTTGACGAGCCCGGCGCGGTCGAGCCGGTTGTAGCTCTTGTCGGGGTCGCGCAGCTCGGCCTTGGGCACCCATGCGTCCGCGAGCTTCGTCTCGAACGCGACGATCGCGGCGGCGTCCTTCTTGGCCTGCGGTTCGGAGGTTCCCGACAACACGAGCATCCGACCGACGTGGGCCTCGAACCCGGCGAGGGTGGCCTTTCCGGCGTCGTCCTTGGGGAAGTAGTAGTCCTTGTCGGGGAGGCTCAGGCCGCCCTGGCCGAGGAACAGGATGTTTCGCGTCGGGTCCTTGAAGTCGCCTTCGGCCCACACGTCGACCACCGAGCGCACCCCCGACTGCCCGAGCTTGCCGCTGGTGCGCATGAACGACTTCAGGTCCTTGACCTTGTCGATCTCGGCGAACCACGGCTGTAGGGGCGTGACGCCGGCGGCGTCGACCGCCGCTTCGTCCATGCAGCTTGCGTAGGTGTCGCCCATCTTCTGCCAGTCGGCGTCCTTGGCGGTCGGCGTCTGCGCGGCGGACTCGACGATGCTCTTGAGCGTGGCGAGGTTCTTCTCGCGGATGGTCGAGAAGCTACGCCCCCACGCGGGCTTGTCGGCCGGGAGCGGCGTCTCCTTCAGCCATGTGCCACACGCATACTGGTAGAAGTCGGTGCACGCGTCGGTGCTCCGGTCCATCGAGGCGAGCAGGTCGGTTGCCCACGCCGGGGGCGGCGCCGGGGGGGGCGGCGGAGCCGGGGCCTCGGCGAGGACCGGCGGGGCCTTGGGGGTGCACGACAGGAGGAGGACGGCGACGGGGAGGAAGCGCATGCGGCGCCGTCTATTCGATCCAACGCGCGCGCGCGGGGCCGACGACCCGCGGCGCCGCGCGGAGGGCCGCGAGGTCGGCAGAGCCGGTCAGGAGCATGACCGCCCGCAGCTCGGCGAGGAGCGACTGGATCGCGGCGTCGAGCGCCGCGGCCCCGCGCGCCTGCGCCTGGAGGAGCGGCCGCGCGACCCCCACACAGCGTGCGCCGAGCGCCAGCGCCTTGGCGGCATCGACGCCGTTGGCGACTCCACCGGTGGCGCACACCTCCAGGCCGAGCGGCGCGAGGCCCGCGACGCTGGCCGCAGTGGGGATGCCCCAGTCGCGGAGCCGCTCGGCGAGGGCGCGGCGATCGGCGTCCGCGCGGTGCATCTCGACCGCGATCCACGAGGTGCCGCCCGCGCCGCCGGTGTCGACCGCACGCACGCCGGCGGCGAGCAGGCGCTCACCGACGCGCCGCGAGAGGCCGCACCCGGTCTCCTTCACGAGCACGGGGAGGCCGAGCTCGGCCACCACGCGGCGGATCGTGTCCAGCCCGCCCCGGAAATCGCGGTCGCCCTCGGGTTGGGCCATCTCTTGGCCGGGGTTGAGGTGGAGCGCGAGCGCGTCGGCCCCCGAGAAGCGGCACAGCTCCAACAGCCGCGCGGTCGGCACCGCCCCGGCCTGGATCACGCCGAGGTTCGCGATGACCAGCGCGGTGGGGGCGACGTCGCGGACGCGGTAGCCCGCCTCGATGCCGCGGCTCAGCAGCGGGCGCTGCGAGCCGAAGCCGAAGCCGAGCCCGTGCGCTTCGGCGGCCGCCGCCAGGTCGCGGTTGATCGCCTCGGCCGCGGCGGTGCCGCCGGTCATCGCGGCGATGACCAGGGGCGCCCGCAGGCGCTTGCCGAGGAAGGTGGTCCCGAGGTCGATCTGGTCGAGCGCGAGCTCGGGGAGCGCGTCGTGCACCAGCTCGACCTGCTCCCAGAGGGCGGTCTTGGCCACAAAGCCCACGTCGCCGTCGGTGCACAAGGCGAGGTGGTCGGCCTTGCGGGCGGCGATGTCGTGCGGCTCGGGCATGCGCCTTCCTATCCAGGCCGGCTCCCCGGCGGCGGCGTCGAGGCACCGCTCCGGCCGCCGCCGATGTCGTGCTGTCGGATGAGCGCGTCGTAGCCATCGACTCGTTCGAGGGTCGAGAGTCGCTCATCGACAGTCGACTATCGAGTTTCGATGTGCGACGCTCGGGCCCGACGCCCGACGCCACCGTCGCTCCCGTCGGGCCGCGGGGTCGTTCCGGGCGCCGCGAACCTGTTCAGGCACGCAGGCCAAAATCCCCACCGCCCAAGGCAGGCCGGGCAGCTTCGCCGCGTCGGCCGCCTGCGGGTGCGCGGGCGCGCGGAGGCCACGGGGCTCGGCGCCGAGGAGGCGCGGGACGCGTGGCGGCCAGGACGGGGCGCCCGTCGCGGACGCGCGAGGCGAGCGCAGGCCCGGGGGAGCCGGTTCGGCGGTGGACCCTGCTCGAAGCACAGCAGGACCTGCCCCACGTGGGGCACGAAAGAATGTTTTTCGCCTGCTCCACGCCAAATCTTCGCCGCTCGCCAGAACTGGTCCACCCCCGCTCGCCAGAAGTGGGCCACCCGACGAAGCCGATCCGGCTCCAG
>SXOM01000582.1 GCA_005776735.1 Pseudomonadota bacterium | reverse complement strand
GGCGCCGTCGCTTCGCGCCGGCCTGCGATGCTGTCGCCCATGCGCCGCGGCCGCGCGCCGTGAACGGCCGCTCGACGCAGCCGGTCGCGGCGCGCCGCCCCCTCTGCTTCTACCCGCCGGCTTGGAGGGCGGCCTTGTAGAAGTAGTAGCTGGAGCCGTCGTCGCAGTAGACCTGGCCACCGTGCCAGTAGGTGTCGCGCAGGATGCTCTGCTCGCCCATCGTGCAGCGCTTGCCGATCATGCCGGACTTGGAGCTGAAGTACGCGTCGTCCGCGGCGATGTCGGCGATGACCACGCGCGTGCCGTTGGGCAGGCTGTAGGTGAGGGCGCCGGGAGGCACCGTGACCGCCGGCGCCGCGCCGCTGAGCAGGTACGCCGCCTTGTAGAAGTAGTAGCTGGACCCGTCGTCACAGCTGATGCTGCCACCGTGCCAGTAGCCGTCCTTGAACGAGCTCGCTTCGCCGAGCGTGCACACCTTCCCGATGATCGTCATCCGGTCGGCGTAGTACGCGTCGTCCGGCGCCACGTCGGCGATGGTGACCCGACTGCCCGAGGGCAGCGAGTAGGTGACCGCCCCCGGCGGCATGCCGGTGGCCACGGGCACCGCGCCGCCGCCGAGGTCTTCGTAGGCGGCCTTGTAGAAGTAGTAGCTGGACCCGTCGTCGCAGTAGACCTGGCCGCCGTGCCACTCGACGTCCTTGAACGAGGACTCCCCGTCGAGCCGGCACGCCTTCCCGATGATCGTGGCGCGGTCGGCGTAGTAGGCGTCTTCGCTGTGGACGTCGAGGATCTTGACCCGGCCGCCCGAGGGGAGGGGACGCGTGGCGCGGGTGCCCGGGATGGCGAGCGACGCGGGCGCCGGCGCCGGCCCCATGTCCACGTAGGCCGCCTTGTAGAAGTAGTAGGTGGTGCCGTTGGTGCAGTCCTTCACCGAGCCGCCGTGCCAACCGTCGCCGTTGTAGGTCGACGGCCCGTCGGTGGTGCACGTGATGCCGACGATCGTGCTCTTGTCGGTGTAGTAGGCGTCCTCGCTGGAGAGGTCGACCACGCGGACCCGCTCGTTGCCCGGCACCGAGAACATGACCCGCCCGTCGGCGGGGACGCCGCCCACGTCGAGCCCGGCCTCCTCGAGCACCTTCTCGAGGTCGCCGCCGCAGCAGCACACACCAGCGGCGAAGAGGATGGTTCCGACGGGGAGGAGCAGCTTCACGGCGTCACGCGGGGATTGCTGACGCGCTAACCCGGCGCTCCCGGGACTGGCGAGCCCGCGACGGGCAGGGAACTTCCGGCGGCCGACGTGGTCCGTTAGGGGCGGTCATGACCCCACGCGTACGTGCCATCGGCCTCGGCGGCCTCGGTCTGTGTGTCGGTGTCGCCCTCGCCGAGGGCGTGGCCTGGAGCGCCGACGAGGGCGCGTTCCCACACCTCAACGTGTACGCCGCCGACCCGGAGCTCGGCACCCGCCTGCGCCCCGGCGCCACCGAGCGCGTCGCGTTCGGCGGCAACCCCGCGACCGAGGTGCGGATCAACACGCAGGGCTTCCGCGGCGCCGAGTGGGGGCCGCCCGCAGCGGGCGAGGTGGTGGTCGTCGGCGATTCGCAGGTCTTCGGGCTCGGCGTCCCCGAGGAGCAGAGCCTCCCCGCCGAGCTCGCGCGCGCGAGTGGACGACCGGTGCTCAACGCGGGCGTGCCGACCTACGGCCCCCTGGAGTACTTGGCGGTGATCGACCGCCTCCTCGCGGAGCGTAAGCCCGCGGTGGTCGTGGTCGTGGTGAACCTGGCCAACGACCTGTTCGAGCGGGATCGCCCGAACCGGGATCGCCACAAGGTATGGGACGGGTGGGCGGTGCGCAGCGAGACCATGCCCGAAGCGGCCTGGGACCTCCCCGGGAAGTCGTGGATATTCCGCGAGTCCCACCTGGTCTTCGCCATCCGGCGGGCGCTGTACACCCCCGACGACCAGGGCGACGTCGGGGTCGCTTCGGAGGGCAACCTCACCGACCTCGTGCACGCGGGCGAAGCGCCGGAGGTGGCGCCCACCGACCGACCGCCGGTCCAGTCCCGGGGGCCGCAGGTCGAGGACGACGTCGCAGCGGTCCCGGGCGAAGCCCGGGGTGGCGACGTCACCGCGCAGGTCCGGCTGGCGGCCCAGGCGCGACGCGAGGCCGAGCGGGAGATGTTGTGGCAGCTCCGCGAGGTCGACGACCGGTGGACCTCCGACGACCTGGTGGCTGTCGAGGCCGTGCGCCGGCAGAACCGGCCCGGCGACATCGTGTACGAACGGGAGGCCGAGAGCGCCCGCGGGGTCACCGTCACGGCCGAGCTCCTGAGGCGGGCCGCCGAGATGAAGAAGTCGGCCGTGCCCGCGCTGCGGGCGTGGGTCGCGGCGCACCCCGAGGACCCGGCCGCCACGCGCATCGCGGCCACCCTCGCGGAGTACGACGCCGCGGGCGCCCGCCTCGACGCGCTCGCCACGGCGACCGACGAGGTGGCGGTCGAAGAGTCGCCCCTGGCCGACTTCGTCCGGGAGGCGAAGACCCGCTGCGAAGCAGGCGGCGCCGAGCTCGTCGTCGTGGCGCTCCCGCTGGACGTGCAGGTGTCGGACACCGAGTGGGCCAAGTACGGCAAGCCCGCGCAGGACATGGGCGAGACGCGGAGCCTGATGACCGCGCTGGTGGCGACGTCGCGCCGGATGGGCGTGCGCGCACTCGATCTCACCGATGCGCTGGCCGCGGCGGAGCCGGGGGCGTTCCTCCACGCCGACCTGCACATGAGCCCCAAGGGCACGGCGGCCGCGGGGAGCGCGATGGCGGCGCTGTTGCAGGAGGAACCACCGACGGCCACGCCGGGAGCCGGGTTCCCCGCGGGCCGCAGCCGCTTGCCCACCGTCGACGAGATGGAGCTGGCGCCCGAGGTGGTGGTGCGTGGTTCGACGCGCAACCGGTGCTCCACCCGCCGGCGGCGCGAGTGGCTCGTCGTCGACTGCAAGGGGCTCGACCAGGGATACTCGGTCGCCGAGGACAGCGCGCCGTCGGTGCGGCTGGACGACGCGCCGCTCGAGACCGCGTGGTCGGTCAACCGCCAGGACACCCAGGTCCTGATGCCGCTCCTCCCCGGTCGGGAAGCGCGCGTGACGTTGCGGTGGCCGCGCCTGGCCGGCGCGCAGGAGCTGGAGGACACCACCGCGCCCTGGCGCGGAGGCCGCACCGAGACGCTCGTCGTGCGCTGGGACGGCGACGTCGCGAAGCTAGGCTTCGAGGCCGCGATCGCGGGCGCGGACCCCTCGCGCGAGGAGAGCGCGTGCAGCGGCGAGCGTTGGGAGCCGACCTGGACCAACTCCCGCCAGGGGTGCGCGCGCACCTTCTCCGATTGCCGGGACCAGGTGCGCTGCGCCCGCGGGGATCAGGCGGTGCCGCCGACGTGCGTCGAGGGCGAGGCGGCGATCGGGGCCGCGGGTTGGTGCTTCTCGGTGTGCGACGCGGCGCATCCGTGCGCCGCCGGCGTGTGCACCGATTGGCAGGGCGCGGGCGTGTGCTTGTGAGCGCACCGGCCGAACGCCCCGCGGTTTCGGGCCTCCGCTGGTTTGTGGCCGCGGTCGGCGTCGGGCTCGTGGGGGCGCTGGTGGCGTGGGCGTGCGCGGGGGCGCTCGGCGTGGTCCGCGGCGGGTACGCGGTGTTCTGAACGGCGCGCCAGCGGCATATCGCGATATCCCGAAGTCCTCGGCGTAGTCCGTCCCACCGCGCGGGCCGAACGGGGCGCGTCGTGCGTTTCGGCGGCCTCCGCGACCTTGACGAATGGGCCACGACCGGCCAGATTGCGCGGCGCTTTCCCGAGGAACCCCACACATGGCCCTGAAGAACTACTTCTTCACCTCTGAGTCCGTCTCCGAGGGCCACCCCGACAAGATGTGCGACCAGATCAGCGACTCGATCCTGGACGCCCACCTCACCCACGATCCCGACGCGCGCGTCGCCTGCGAGACCCTGGTGAAGACCGGTCTCGTCGTCGTCGCCGGTGAGATCACGTCGAAGGCCTTCGTCGACTACCCGCCGATCATCCGTCGCGTGGTCAACGAGATCGGCTTCAACCACTCCGACAAGGGGTTCGACGGCAACACCTGCGCGGTCATGGTCGCGCTCGAGCAGCAGTCCCCCGACATCAGCGTCGGCGTCACCGAGGGCACCGGCCTGCACAAGGAGCAGGGTGCCGGCGACCAGGGCCTG
>SXOM01000581.1 GCA_005776735.1 Pseudomonadota bacterium | reverse complement strand
GTGCCGCCGCGACCGCCACGCGCGCCCCGCACCGGGCGGGGCGCGGGACCGCCGAGCGCGGCGGGCTGCACGGGATCGACGGTGGCGAAGCTGCGCAGCTCGGGCCGCACCTCGTCGGCCAACGACGCCAGCGAGTCGGCCGTGAAGCGCGGCACCACCTGCGGCGGCATCGACGCCGACGCCGCGTTGGCGGGCGGCGGGTAGCTGGCCTGGAACAAGCAGTTGCCGACGAGCACCTCGTCGTTGGGCTGGAGCGCCAGCTCGTGGCGCCCGCCGGCCCCCTCCCGCGGGAACAACGACATCACCTCGTTGCCGCGCCGCACGAAGGTGTAACAGTGCCGCGCCAACGACCGCAGGAGCGGCTCGGCGGTGAGATCGACCTCGGCGTGGGTCGAGGCGACCATGATGGAGTCGGTGTAGAACCTGGACTTCTGGATGTCGCCGGTGCGGGAGCGGATCGTCGCGCCGCCGCCGACGCTCGGCAACCACGCGATGTTGTCGTTGTGGGGCTCGTCGGGCAGCCGCACCTTGCTGCGCCGGTCGCGGCCCACCTGGTAGACCGCGCCGAAGTCGAGGTAGGTGCCCGCGCCGGGCCGGCGCAGCTCGCCCAGGTACGGCCACCCGTCGACCTTGACGCCGCTCAGGTCGCGGTACTCCACGCGCACGCCGTCGATCTCGATGGGGACGGAGCCCTTGAGCACCAGCGACTGCCCGGCGTCGAGCGGGCGGTTGTCGACCCGGACGCCGGGCTCTCGCGCGACGAGGCTGACCCGGCCGAAGCGGACCTGGATCGTGGCGCGCGGCTGGGCCGCCGCCGCCGAGGTGGCGATCTGCGCCTTGGGGCCGAGGTACACGTCGTACCCCTCCATGAAGTTGCTGAAGTGCACCTTCTGGAGGAGCGCCCCCCGCTCGTGCAGCGTGAGGATGCGGGTGTCGAACGCGTCGGGGACGATGGTCTTCTGCTTCTGGCCGAGGCCCGCCGGCGACGCCGCCGGCGGCTCGGGCGGGTCGAGCGACAGGCTGACCGCGGACGCCGCGGCAGCCGGCGCCGGCATCGGCGGCATCGGGGGGAACGCGGCCTGCGCCTCGGCCGCGGACAGCTCCACCGTCATCGACTCCACGACCGCGAGCACCAGGAACGCCACCGGTCGCCCGCTGAGCTCCGCGATCGTGAGCACGCTCGGGCCCGCGTCGGTCTGGTCGCTGCGGACGTAGTACCGGTCCTGCAGCTCGGGGCTGATGACGTGGACCAGCGAGCCGTCGGGGTACTGCTGCAACCGGTAGAGGCCCGGCTCCCGGAGCCCGGGGTGCGCGTAGTTGTCGAGCCAATGGCGGCCCAACGTGAAGACGATCTGGTCGCTGTAGAGGCGGCCGACCTCGCGGTAGCCCTCCCACACGCCGGGGAGGTTCAGGTGCACCGCGAGCACCGGGCGGCTCCGCGGCGCCGGGCCCACGTAGAGGTTGGGCAACAGGCCGGTGATGAACTCACCGGGCTCCAGGCCGAAGGCCTGCGACAACATCTCCCGACCGCCGTCGGCGACGAGACGGAAGCGCAAGGGGCGCGTGCCGTACAACAGCTCGAACCGGTCCTGCACGCAGAACTCGGTGAAGTGTTCGCCGAGCTGACGGGCGGCGCGCTCGGTCCACGCTTCGCCGGCCTGGGTGGCGGCCCGCCGTGCGTCGGCCTGGCTGACCACGATCAGGACGTCGGTGAACGAGGCGATTCCCTCGCCACGCTCGGCCTGGATGTGGGCGCGCAGACCCCCGCGGCGCCCGCCGTAGCTCTGCGTACTCCAGAGCAGCGTGGGGTCGGCGACATAGTCGCCCTCGGCCTGGTGGCGACGCAGCCGCGCGACGTAGAACGCCGCGGCGGGGTCGGGATCCACCACCATCTCCGCGGCGCCCGACAGGCCCTGCGTGCGCCCGGAGGAGAAGATCCGCGAGATGAAGTCCGCCAGTTGCGCCATCGAGGCTCCCGTCCCTGTGGGGTGAACACACCCGCGGGGCGAGCGTATCGCGATCGGGGCCCCGACCGGGACCGCACACCGCCCCCGAATTAGCCCGCGCCACATGCTCCTGACGATCGGCCTCGCCTCCGCCCTCGCTCCGCACGCCGCGGGCGTCCCCTGCGCCACCCTCGAGCACCGCGCTGCGCGCGAGGCGGGCGCGCCGCACGCGCTCGCGCCGACCCGCGCGGCGGTGGACAACAGCCTCGAAACCGAGCACTTCCGCATCGAGGGCGCCGGCGGCTACGCGCCGACCGACGAAGAGCTCGCCCTGATGGCCGAGATCCTCGAGGAGGTGTGGGCCGTGGAGGTCGACACGATGGGCTACCTCGAGCCCGAGATCGCCGAGGACGGAAAGTTCCCGGTGTACCTGGAGGAGATGAACCCGGGCCTGTACGGGTACACCGACCTGAGCCGCAACGACCTGCCCTACGTCGCCATCAACCCCGACATGGGGTGGTCGGGCTCCAGCACCGCCGACGCGTGGCGGGTGACCGCGGCCCACGAGTTCTTCCACGCGGTCCAGTTCAGCTACGACTACTGGGAGTCGAGCTGGTGGATGGAGTCGAGCGCGGTGTGGATGGAGGACGTCGTGTACGACGACCTCGACGACTACCACTACTACATGTCCGACGATCAATGGCCGGACTACCCCGAGATCTCGATGGTGGCCGAGAACGGGTGGCACGAGTACGGCGAGGCGGTGTGGGTCCGGTACCTCGACGAGCTTCACGGCGGCCCCGACACTGTCAAGGCGCTCTGGGAGGCCAGCGTCGGGCAGACCGAGGCGATGGACGCCATCGAGGCCCAGCTCGGCGGCAAGGAGGCCTTCGAGGCGGCGTGGCTCGACTTCACGGTGCGCGGGGCCCTCGGCTACGCCGGCCTGGACGAAGGGTCGGAGTGGTGGCCGGTGTACCGGACCGACATCGCGACCGACGCGTCGAGCCTGCCGGTGACGGTGGAGCCGACCGAGTGGCGGCCCGACTACCTCGGCGTGAACTACTTCCGCGTGCCGCTCCCCGAGGCCGACGCGCGCGAGCTGGTCGTCGAGTTCGAGGGCGACCCGACCGAGGACGGCACGCCGCTCCGCTGGCAGGTGGCCATCGCCGGCACCGACGGTGCCGAGTGGGACACGGTGGTCGACACCACCAAGGACACCGTCACCGTCGTGCTCCCCGACGTGGGCACCCGCTGGCACGAAGCGTGGATCGTGGTCGGCGTGCTGAGCGAAGCGACGGGCGTGAACCATGACGCGTACGACTCGAGCCCCCGCTACGACAAGGCGCCACCGGCCTTCCGGTTCACCGCGTCGTTGCGGGAGCCCACCGGCGGCGACACGGGCGACACGGGCGACACGGGCGACACCGGGGGGCCGGGGCGCAAGCCGCCGGCGGAGGAGCCCGACGATTGTGGGTGTGGCCACGGCGCCGGGCCGGGCCTCCTGCTCGCCGCGGCCGCCATCGCCCTCACTGCCACCCGCAGGGGGTAACGGATTCGCGCGCCTTCGGGTCGCGACGTGCGACACCTTGGTCACGGTGCGCGCCCCCCCGGGGAGCGGCGGGCCGCGCGGCGGCCTCGGCGCGCTTCGGGACGGTCGCGGCGCGGCCCCCCCAAACGCCGTCGTGTGGGTGAAAGCGCGATAGGATGCCGCGGAGGTACACAGATGACGCTCCTCCTCCTCGTTTCCGTCGGCGCTGCCGCCACCCTCCCCGCCTGGTCGTACGACGACTTCCCCGAAGAGACCGGGATCGCCGGCGAAGACGGTTGGACCAACGGTTACGACGAGGACCCGTGGTTCGGCTACGCCTCCGGGCGCGAC
>SXOM01000580.1 GCA_005776735.1 Pseudomonadota bacterium | reverse complement strand
CGTTGGTGATGCGGCTCGACCGGCTCGGGCGGCGGCTCGACCGGTGCCGGCGGCGGCTCGACCGGCGCCGCAGCGGCTACGGCGCCACCGACCGCGCCGTCGTACCGGGAAAGGGTGCCGAACGGCGAGAACACCGCCGTGGGCTGCAGGTCGAACCAGCCCACGCGGGCGTCGGCCGGCGCGGGCCGGCCGGCGGCGTCGGCCACCATGCCCGGGCCCACGGCCTTGCCGTCGAGCTTGCAGCCCGCCCACCCGTCGGGGCACGGCAGGGTCGGGAACGCGGCGCTGTACGCGGACCAGCCGCCCGCGAGGGCGGGAGACGCCAACAAGGCGAGGACGCCGAACAGGGCGAAGCTGCGGGACGGGGACATCGCTACTCCTCGGGCTCGCGCGGTACGTCGCGGCCGAACGTGATCATGGGCTCCTCGATCTGCTCCACTTCGTTCTCGATCTTGTGGAGCTTGACCTCGATCACGTTGCGGCGCTTGCGGATCTGGTACTGGAACACCTGGGTGACGTAGCCCGGCGCGCTGATCTCGAGATCGAGCGTCTGGCCCGGCGTGAAGCGGAGCTCGGTGCCGTCGGGCAGGTAGAGCACGCTGGTCTCCCAACTGCCGTCGACGGAGTTGACGCGGTGACGGTCTTGTTCGAGCGGGTGCCGCACCACCGCCGTGGCGATGGGCTGGGCCTGCTCGTCCTTGACGACGACCTTGACGGGAACGCCCTCGTCGGCGGCCTTGGGCGCCGCCTCGGCGGGGGTGGAGAAGAGGGTCCCGAGGACCAGGAACAGCGAACTCATGGCTTCATCCTCCCGCGTCGGGCGCGAACTGGGCCTTGAACACGGGATCCATGGCAACCGTTCCCGCGGTCTGCATGTCGCCGAGCAGGGCCCACGCGCGGGCGCTCGCGTCGCCGCTCTGGCCCTCGAGGAGCTTGCGCGCGGTCTCCGCGTCGCGCTCGGCGATGAGCAGCGCCGCGGTGGCCCGCGCATCGGCGTACCCGTCGGCCGGGGCGATGGTGGAGATGCGCTCCATGCCGGCGAGGCAGCCCGCGCCGTCGCCGCTGACGCACAGCACCAGCGAGCGCGTAGCCTGCACGCGCCACACCTGGCCTTCGGGCGCCACGGGGATGGCATCGAGCAGTGACGTCGCAATGTCGGCCTCGCCCACGCTGGCCGCCCGACCCGCCCACAGCAGCAACTGCTCGGCGCCGTCCTCGCGCGCGCTGGCATACGCCTTGACCGGGTCTTCGGAGGCGCGCACCGCGATGGGGCGCTGCCCGAGCGCCCAGAGCGCCTGGACCTCGGCGAGGCCGGGCAGGAGCGGGTTGGCGTCGTTGAGGAGGTCCAGGTAGGCCTTGGCCGTGGTGCCGACGGCCCCCGGCTCGCTGCCCAGGGCCTCGAACGCGGTCTTCGCCGCCGGCCGATCGCCATCGGCGAGGCTGACCTCGGCCACGAGCAGGCGGGCGACCGGCGTGCCGGCGGCGGTGGCGTGGGTACGCACCGCGTCGAGGTCGCCCGTCTCGACTGCGACGAGCGCGCGGCGCAGCTTGATCTCCGGGAGGCGGTCGGCCGCGGTGGCCTCGACCGACGCCAGGAGCGTGTCGGCTGCGGCCGGGTTGCCCTGCAGCAGCTTGACGTACGCCGCGCCGGACACCACATCGATGTTCGTCGCGGACTTCTTCAGCGCCTCGTCGTACACGAGGGCCGCACCCACCAAATCGCCCGCCTTGAGCTTCGACTCCGCCTCGGCGACCTGCTTGGAAGGATCGGCGAGGAGGCCCGAAACGGCGGCGCACCCGAGCAGCATGAACGTGAGGACCGACATCCGGAGCAGACTCCGCCGTCCGATTATTGCGGGGCCCCCGCGGGGGCAAGCGCCGCGCGGCTTCGCGGAATAAGGCTTCGTGTGGGAGAAGGGCAGGGATGGATGTAGCGGGCGGAGGACGCGGGATGGAGCTTCTGCTCCTCCACGAGATCAACGCCGGAACCTTCGCCCGCTTGTACCTCGCCGAGGTCCGCGGCTCCGGTGGTCTCGACCGGATCGTCGCCGTCAAGATCCTCCGCGAGCAGTGGAACGAGCAGCAGGACATCGTCAACCGCACGCGCGACGAAGCGCGCCTGCTCGGTCGCCTGCGCCACAAGAACATCCTCCGGGTGGAAGACCTCGTCGAGGTCGACGGGCAGACCGCGATCATCATGGAGTACGTCGACGGGCTCGACCTCAAGCAGCTCGTCGACGCGCTGCACGAGCGGCGGCAGCGCGTTCCCGCCAAGGTGGCGCTGCAGATCACGTTGGAGGCCGCGTCGGCCCTCGAAGCGGCCTACTTCCGCGTCCCCACCGGCCTCGAGGGGCCACTCCGCGTGGTGCACCGCGACGTCAAGCCCAGCAACATCATGCTCAGCACCGAGGGCGAGGTGCGGGTCCTCGACTTCGGGACCGCGCGCAGCAGCCACATCTTCCGCAGCGCCGAGACCGGCGCGATGCGGTTCGGCTCGCTCAAGTACATGTCGCCCGAGCGGCGCGAAGGCGACCGGGGCGAACACGCCGGCGATGTGTACGCGCTCGGCCTGGTGCTCCTGGAGCTCCTGCGTTCGGAGTGGTTGCCGCTCTTGCCGATGGACGTCGGCGAGCACGACGAGGCCATCGCCCAGGCCATCGCCCGGCTCGATCAACTCGGCATGCCCAACGTCGAGTGGGACCTCACGCTGCGCCAGGTGCTCGGCCAGATGCTCGCGAGCGAGCCGAGCGTGCGGCCCACCGCCGACCAGCTCGTGAAGCTGCTCCGTGCCTTCGTCGAGCAGTGTTCGGGGCCGGTCCTCGACCGGTTCGCGCACGAGGTGGTGCAACCGCTCGCGCAGCAGGTCCAGGGCGATCGCTCCGGCGGTGCGCTCGCGGGGCGGCGCCTCATGGTCAACCCGCTCGACTCGGGTCGGCCGTCGGGTCCCCGGCCCACGCCCACCCGCGACCCGGTCACCCCCCGCGCCGAGCCGCGCGCCGAGCCGCGCCCCGAGCCGCGTCCCGAGCGCGCCACCGCCCGCTCGCGCCCGCCCAGCCGCGCGCCCGAGCCCGAAGCGGACGAAGAGGGGGGCTCCGGCACCGCCCTGATGGTCGGCGCCGGCCTGTTCACGCTCGTCGCCGGCGGCATCGTCGTGCTCGCCCTGATCGGGGTCGGGGTGTGGTACGCCATGAGCCAGCCCGAGGCCCCTCCCCCGCCGGACGTCGCCGCCGACCCGGGCCCCGTCGTCCCGCCGCCCGACCCGACGCCGGAGGTCACCGGCGCGCCGGTGAAGATCGAGGTCACCGGGGCCTCCGCCCAGTGGATCCGACTCGAGGCCGGCGGGGCGGCGGTGGTCGACGTCAAGAAGGTGGCTGACACCGCCGCGCCGGCGGGCGACTACGACCTGGTCATCAAGCTGGTGGGCCGCGAGCCGCTCCGCGCCGCGCTCACCCTCCCCGCCGAGGGCATCGTGCTGAGCTGCGCCGAAGACGCACGCTCCAACCTCAAGTGCACCGGCGGAAAGCGGCCGTTGACGCTCCGGCCCTGAACGGGGATACACTGCCGCGGCCATGCTGTCGCGAACCGCCTCCCTGCTCCTGACGTTGTGTGTCGTGGGCTGCTCCGTCCCCTTCGACACCGCCCTGCCCGACGCGCCGGGCGACAGCTCCGCCGACAGTGCCGACACCGGGGAGACCGGCGAGGACACCGCCACGCTGCCCGACACCCAGGTCACCGGCGTGGTCGTCGGGTCCGACGGGCTGCCTTTGGGCGGCATCACCGTGCAGAGCGCGGACGGCACCGCCGTGACCGGCGCCGACGGGAGCTTCACGATCGAGGGGCGGGCCCCGGTCGCGGTGGAGTTCTCGCGCGCGGGCCTCCACACCGCGAGCCGCACCTACACGCACTCGGTGGGCGACGCGCGGGTGGGCCTCCACCGGGTGCGCGTGGCCACGGGGGTCGACGCCGAGGTCGGTGCGAGCCTGGCGCAGGCGGGCGCCACGTTCACGGTGCCCGCCGGTGCGCTCGGCACCGGGTGGGCGGCCGTCCGGTTCGACCCGCTGGATCTCTCCGCCGGCATCCACGCGCTCCCCGCCGGCCCCATCGACGACGCCGGCCAGGTCGCCACCGTCGTCGCCGCGGCGGTCATCGCCCTGGAGGGCCCGTCCGGCGGCCTCACCGCGAGCACCCCCGCCACCGTGGTCCTCCCGATCACCGCCGACGTGCCGGGCAGCGCGGCCGACGTCCTGCTCGCCGACGGCGACGGGTGGTCGGTGGTGGGCGCCGCCACCATCGCGGCGAGCGGCGACGGGTACGCGGCCACCTTCACCGTGACCGAGGGGGGGACGTACGCCGTCGGCCACCTCGACGCCGGGGGCTGCATCCAGGGGAAGGTGGTCGACGGCACGGGCGCCGACGCCGCGGGCGCGACGGTGCGGTCCTACCTCCGGCCGGTCAGCGCGGGCCGTGCGAGCTGGGTCGACGAGGCCACCACCGCGGCCGACGGCACCTTCTGCGTCGGCGGTTCGGCCACCTCGGCCGCGCTCATGGTCGAGTACACCGACCCCAACGGTGCGGTGTGGATGGGCACCGCGAGCACGGCCGCGGCCGGCGACCCCGACACGTGCACCGACTGCACCGACATCGGCAACGTCGCGCTCACCGCCGCCGGTTGTGCCACCGGCAACCTCTACGCCGCGGACGGCTCGGTGATGGCCCCCTCCCCGTTCACCTGGGAAGAGGGCGCCGTCGCGCTGAGCGCCGCCGACAGCACGCTCACCTTCTACGCCCGCGCCGGCAGCGCCTTCCACCTGAGCGGGCCGGGCGGCCTGTCCAAGTCCTTCTCCGTGAGCGAGGGCACCACGCCCGAGGCCGCCACCTGCACGCGGCTCGGCAACCTCCAGGCCCCGGAGAGCTGCGTCGCGGTCGATGTCGCCGACAGCGCCGGCGCCGCCTCGGGGGTGGTCGTCACCCACACCAGTGGCGCCTGGGCCACCACCGACGCCGACGGCGACGCGTGCGTCTCCAGCGAAGACGGCACCACCACGTACGTCGCCAGCGCGCTCCTCGGCGCCCAGGCCCTGACCGTCGAGGCCACCCTCGCCGTCGACGCGGTGGCCGGCTCGTGCCAGGCGGGCGAATGTTTCGCCGGCCCCAGCCTCCTCTTCGGCGAGGCGGGCTGCGTGTCGGGCACCGTCTACGGCGAAGGCGGCGCGCCCGCGGCGGGGGTCACGTTCACCTCCTCGAGCTGGGACACCGCGACCACCGGCGCCGACGGCAGCTACACGCTGAGCACCGGCGGTTCGGGCACGGGCGCGATGTGGGGCGGCGACTGGGGGGTCACCACCTTCGACGACCAGCCCGCGAGCGCGGGCTGCACCGAGCTCGACCTCTCCGCCGACGCGGGCATGCCTCCGGCGCTGGTCGTCGCCATGGACAAGTACGTCTGGCAGGTCACCGGCGGCGGCAGCACCGAGACGATGCTGGTGTCGGGCGCGGTGATCAGCCTCACCGACGTCCAGGTCGACGCCACGGCCGACCTGTTGCTCGGCCTGCTCAACGTGTACGCCTGGGGCGGCGACGCCACCGGCGCCGGCTGGGCCAACTTCGGCTCGGCCACCTCGTACTGGTCGGCGCTCCGCATCGCGCCCGACAGCACGGTGGTCGCGCTGCAGGGCTACGGCGCCACCAACTCCGCCGTGTGGATCTACGATCTCGCCGGCGACACGGTCCGTCAGCTCTCCACGAGCGCCGGCACCGACGTCGACGGGCTCGCGTTCAGCGCCGACAGCGTGTGGTTGGCGAGCACGCGCAAGGACTCCGCGATCGAGGTCACGCCGGTCAACGGGAGCCGCGCGCCGACGACCATCGCCGGCAGCGACTGCGCCCACCCGACGTGGTGGGACGCCGACACCGTGGCCCTGGCGTGCACCGGCGACGTCCACCTCTACGAGATGGACGGCTCCTCGCACGTCACCTGGCTCACCTCCGGCGAGGACGAGCGGGTGTGGGCGGTGACCAGCGCACGGCGTGTCTTCTACACGGTCGGCGACGCGCTCCACGTCAGCAACATCGACTACAGCGACGACCAGGTGCTCCATGTCGGCAGCGCCGGCACCACGTACCGGCGGGTGCGGGTGAGCGCCGACGGCGTGTGGGTGGCGGCCATCATCGACGACCCGGTCGAGGGCACCGATGTCGCCGCGTTCCCCGACCAGGCGCCGTACACCGTCACCTGGCTCACCGACACCCCGACCGAGTCCGAGACCAGCATCGACTGGGTCGACTAGGTGGTCCGCACCCGCGTCCTGTACGCGGACGGCCACGTCCAGACCGAAGACGGCATCGAGTGTGCACGTCGAGCGCCGGCCGGCGCGACGGTCTGGGTCGACCTGGTCGCCACCACCGAGATCGGGCTCGCGGTCCTGCCCCCCGAATGGCGGTTTCACCCGCTGGCGCTCGAAGATTGTATCCACGACCAGCGGCGGGCGAAGTACGAACGTTTTCCCGGGCACGACTTCCTGGTGCTCCAGGCGCTCGACCAGAGCACCGACGCCGACCTCGACACCCAGCCCGTGCGGGTCTTCTACCGGCCGGGCCTCGTGGTCACCGTGCGCCAGGCCCCCTGCGCCGCAATCGACGTGGTCGCCCGCCTGTGCACCGAAGACCCCGACCGCGTCGGCGGGGGGGCCGATCGCCTCCTCCACGCGCTCTTGGACGCGATCGTCGACGAGTTCATGCCACTGTTGCACACCTGGGAGGAGGCGCTGGACGGCATCGAGGACCAGATGGAGGAGCACCCCGAACAGCCGCAGATCGAGCGCCTCGTCCAGGTGCGCCGACGCCTCCTGGTGACGCTCCGCCAGATGGCGCCGCTCCAGGAGATCGTCCGTCGCCTGATGGACGGCCCCGACACCATCGAGTCCAGCCGCGTCTACTTCCGCGATGTGCTCGACCACATCGAGGCGATCAACGACACCGTGCACCTGTTGAAGGAGGTGTGCGACGGCATCATGCGCCTGCACATGGAGCGCAGCAACGAGCGACTCAACCGGGTGATGAAGTACCTCGCCATCGTGAGCACCCTGCTCTTGCCGATGACGGTCATCTCCGGCGTCTTCGGCATGAACTTCGACGTCATCCCCACCCAGCACGACCGCTTCGGCTTCTGGAGCGCGGTGGCGTTGATGGTGGCCAGCGCCGCGGGCCTGCTCGGCTGGTTCCGGCGCAAGGGCTGGATGTAGGCCGGCGGCGCGCCGCGTTACCCTCCCGCGTGGCCGACCGCATCCTGCTCATCGAAGACGACCCCTCCATCGTGCGCGGGCTCGAGCTCAACCTCAGCCTCGACGGGTACGAGGTCCGGGCCGCGATGGACGGCCCGGCCGGCCTTCGCAGCGCGACCGAATGGAAGCCCGACCTGGTGCTCCTCGACCTCATGCTCCCCGCCATGAACGGGTACGAGGTGTGTCGCGAGCTGCGCCGACGCGGCCTCACCATGCCCATCGTCATCCTCAGCGCCAAGGGCAGCGAGCCCGACAAGGTCATGGGCCTGGACACCGGGGCCGACGACTTCGTCACCAAGCCGTTCGGCCTCGCCGAGCTCACCGCCCGCATCAAGGCCCACCTGCGCCGCGGCCGCGCCGCGAACAACACCGTGCTTCGATTCGGCGAGGTCGAGGCCGACTTCGGCGCCGGCGAGGTGCGCCGCGCGGGCGCCCCCGTCGAGATGACCGCGCGCGAGCTGCAACTTCTCCAGTACCTGTCGCGCCACGACGGCCGCGTCGTGACCCGCCAGATGATCCTCGACGCGGTCTGGGGCGAAAACTACTTCGGCACCGAGCGTACCGTGGACAACTTCATCACCCGCCTGCGCCAGAAGCTCGACGGCGACGAGCCGCGCCACTTCTTCACGGTCCGTGGGCTCGGCTATCGGTTCAAGGCCGAAGCAGGCCGAGGATGAGCACGCTGATCCTCACGCTCCTCTTCGCCTGCGTCGCCGCGGTCGACGCCCGCAAGGTGCCCGCCGTCACCGCCCCGAAGCCCGAAGTGGAGGCCCCTCCGCCGCCGCCCAGCCAGGAGACGCCGCCACGCCCGAGCTGGCAGGCGGGGTGGACGTACGCCGAGCCCATCCTCCGCAAGCCCGAGGTCGTGTGGGGCGTCACCCTCGGCGGCCCGATCCTCGCGCCGCTCCTGGCCGACGAGAGCCAGGTGTACGCGGTCGCCGACGGCCGCGTCAGCGCCTACACCCACGACGGTCGACGTGCGTGGGAGGCCCGCATCGACGGCGTCGAAGGCGCCGCGTTGGCCGGCGAGACCGTGGTGGCGGGCGGGGGCGACGGCCGGGTGCACTTTCTCGACCGGGCCACGGGCAAGGCCCGCTCCACGACCGAACGGGGCGGCCCGCTGGTCGGGCCGCCGGTCGCGATCGACGGCGGCTGGGCCTGGGTCACCGAAGAGGGCGTCGTCGCCACCAACGCCGGCTGGCTCCACGCCACGGGCAAACACCCCGTGGGCCGTGCCGCGGCCGACGAGAGCACCCTCTACCTGGCCAACACCGATGGCACCCTCCTCGCGGTCGGCCCGAAGGGCGTCGAGTGGCAGGTCGTGCTCCCCGGCCTCCCCGCCGCCGGCCCCGCGCTCGACGAGGACAACGTGTATGTCAGCATCGTCGCTGCCGATGGCGAGCCCGGCGGGGTGGTGGCCTATGGTCGGTGGGGTCCGCTCCTGAGCAAGGAGCGTTGGCGTTTCCGCAGCGATTTCCAGCCGCTCGCCGCCGTCGGTGCCGACATCCACAACGTCTACGTCCCCGACAAGGACGGCTACGTCTACGCCCTCGACGCCGACGACGGTCGCAAGTTGTGGGCGAGCGAAGGCTATGCCGAGTTCACCACCCAACCGTTGGTCACCACCGGCTCGGTGTATGTCGGAAACAGCGACGGCAACATCGCCCGGCTCGACACCTACGACGGGGGCCGCGTCTGGGCGGTCGATCTCGGGGCCCCGGTGTCCGGCGAGCCGGTCATCGTCGGCACCCGCCTGTTCGTCGGCCTCGCCAACGGCCGCTTGATCGCGCTGCAGTAGGGCCGGTCGGGGGCCGCGCCGGGACCGACTGGAAGGCGGCCGAAGCCGGCGCGCGGCCCGCTGCGGTGCGCGGGCGCCGCGGCTCGACGAGCCACCGGTCGCGGCGCACCGCCCACCCGACGCATCACTCCGTGCGCGTTCCCTGCACCTGCCGCACCCGCTCGAACAACAAGACCGCGGCGCTGACGCTCACGTTCAAGCTCTGGAGCCCACCCGCCAGCGGAATCCCGACAATCGTGTCGGCCCGCTTCTTGAGCGCGTCGCTCACGCCCTTGTCCTCCCCGCCGAGCACGAACGCCACGGGGCCGGTCAGGTCGAGGTCCCACGCCGGCACGCCGTCCATGTCCGCGGCGACGATCCGCACCCCGGCGCGCTGGAGCTGCGCGAGCGCGCTCGACAGGCCCTCGCGGATGACCGGCACCGCCTCGGCGCCGCCCATCGACACCCGCTGCACCACCGGCGTGAGGCCCTTCCCGCGTTCGGTCGGGATGATCACCGCGTGCACCCCCGCCCCGAGCGCGCTGCGCAAGATGGCGCCCAGGTTGTGTTCGTACTGCACCTCGTCGACGAGCACGAAACAACCGTCGGGCCCCATCGAAGCGATGGCCTCCTTGACACTCGGTTGCGGCAGGCCTTCGGCCTCGGCGATGATCCCGTTGTGTACGCCCGTCTGGCTCATCCGGTCCAACAGGGCGCGCGCCACGGGCTCGACGGCGACGCCCGCCGCCTTGGCCATCGCGAGCACCCCCTCGAGCTTCTCGTCGATCCGCGCGGACGCGTCGAGCCAGATGCGATGAACGCGGCGGCGCCGGCGCACCAGGGCCTCCTCGACCACGTTGCGCCCCTCCAGGCGATCCCCACGCACCGGCGGCACGGCGTCGACCGGGGGGCGGCCCGTCGGCATGGAGTGGCGGTCGTCGGGTGGCGAACGCCGAGTGTCGTGAATCGGCGGTCGCGGGCGGGGCTCGGGCCCGCCGCGACGGCCGGGCGGTGGCTTGGGGGGACGTTTCACGGGGACTCCTCGCGCACCAGGTGGACGGTACGCACGGGAAACGGGATCTCGAGACCGGCCGCGCGGATCGCGTGGAGGACCCGCGTGCGCACGTGGTGGAGCGCCACACGCTCCGCCGCCACCTGCCGGATGTGGAACCGCACGGTGTACTGGAGCGCGTAGTCGCCGAACCCTTCGAGCAGCACATCGGGCGGCGGTTCGGTCACACACTGGGGCAGCTCGGAGACCGCGGCCCGCGCCGCCGCGAGGAGGACCGCCTCGGCCTGGGTGGGGTCACTCCCGTATCCGAGGCCCAACGTGAACTCGACCCGCACCGTCGGGTCGGGCAGGTTCATGTTGACGATCTTGCTGCCCGCAATCTGCGAGTTGGGCACGACCACCGTGTGTTCGGCGAGCGTCAGGATGCGGGTGGTACGCCAGCCGATGTCTTGGACCCAGCCCGCCTCTCCCCCGTCGATCCGGATGAAGTGGCCGATGGCGAACGGCTTTTCCAACAGGATGTGGACACCCGCGAAGAAGTTGCCCAGGGTGTCCTGCAACGCGAGCGCCACGGCGAGGCCGCCGACGCCGAGGCCGGCGAGGATCGGGCCGATCGAGACGCCGAGCTGGTTGAGGATGGCCGCGGCGCCCACGAGGAGCACCACCCCGCGCACCAGGGTGCGGGCGATGCCGCTGACGCCGGCGCCTTCGGCGCGGCCGAGGCGGGCGGTGAGGAGGCCCGCGGCGGCGTTGGAGATGACCAGCGTGGCCGACACCAGGACCAGGACCCGGATCCCGTCGCCACCGAGCGCCACCACCCCCTCGGGCAGGGCCGATGCGCGCAGGGACAGGTCGGCCGCGAGCGCCACCACCCAGAACAACGACGGGAGCCGCACGGCGTCGAGCACGAAGTCGTCGACGGTGCTCGAGGTGCGCCCGGTGAGCGTGCCCAGCCACGAGAGCACCGCCGCCCGCACCCCGAGCAGGAGGCCGAGCGCGACCAGGAAGACCAGCACGACCGGCGCGAGTGGCGAATCCAGCGGCGGCGGGAGCGGGGGGAGTTCCACGGGCGCCGGATAACCCACGCGCGATACGGCGCGGGCGATGGCGTCGCCGACCGGCGCGCTTCGGGACGGGCCGCTGGCGCCGCCCCGTCGACTCGGCTCCGGGTTAGCCGGCGCCATGTCCGAGCGCGGCACCATCGGCGTCTTCGTGGGCTCGGCGCCCCCGGGCGCGCCGTGAGCGCCGCACGTTGG
>SXOM01000084.1 GCA_005776735.1 Pseudomonadota bacterium | reverse complement strand
TCGCTTCCAGGCCGCGGATCTCGCCGACTATGATGCGGTCGGGCCGCATCCGCAGCGCGTTTCGCACGAGCTCACGCGTGGTCACCTCGCCCGCGCCTTCGAGGTTGGGCGGGCGGGTCTCCAAGCGCACGACGTGTGGCTGCTGCAAGCGCAGCTCGGCGGCATCCTCGATGGTGATGACCCGCTCGCCGGCCGGAACGAACCCCGAGAGCACGTTGAGCAGGGTGGTCTTGCCGCTGCCGGTCCCCCCCGAGACCAGGATGTTCAACCGCGAACGAACGCAGCCCTCCAACAGGCGCATCGCCGGCTCCGGGATCGAGCCGAGCCGGAGCAGGTCGCCGCGAAGGATGGGGTTGAGGCCGAAGCGGCGAATCGAGACGGTGGAGCCGTCGAGGGCGAGCGGCGGGATGATCGCATGGAACCGACTGCCATCCGGCAGGCGGGCGTCGACGGTGGGCACCGACTCGTCGATCCGGCGCCCCACCCGCGAGACGATGCGGTCGATGACATGCCGCAGGTGCTCCTCGTCGCGGAAACGCACCGGCACCCGTTCGAGGCGCCCGGCCCGCTCGACGAAGACCGTGTCGGGGCCGTTGACGAGGATGTCGGTGGTGTCCGGCATCCTCAGGAGCCGCTCGAGCGGCCCGAAGCCGAGGACCTCGTCGATGATCTCGTCGACCGCGCGGTCCTGCTCGTTCGCGGTCAGCGGGAGCTCCCGCGAGTGGACCGTCCGATCCAGGCGGGCGCGCAGCTGCGGCTCGAGCTCGGCGCGTGTGAGTTGTTTCAGCGCGACCGGGTCGAGGGCCGCCACGAGCTCGGCGTGCAGCTCGTGCTTGATGCTCTCGTACTCGGTGGCATGGGCGGGCACCGGCAACGGGGCGGCGTCGAGCACACGGATACTCACGGTTCACCTCCCAACCAGGGGATTCGCCATCGGGATGTTCGCGGGGCCAACGGCTCACCTCGCACCAACGACCACAGGTCTTCGACCGCGCGCACCAGCGGGGAACCGGGTGCCACGTCGGCCAGGAGCGCCCCTTCCCCCACGGCGCGCGCACATGCCGCATCATCGCGCGGGAGGCGCGCCGCCACGTGCACCCGCGCGGCCGCCTCGATGTCGGCGGTGTCGAACGCATCGTGCCGGTCGACCCGGTTGAGCACGACCAGGCGGCGCGCCTCCGGGACGCCGACCTGTCCGAGCACCGCATCGAGGCGCCGTGCGTTGCGCACCGCGAGCACATCCGGCGTCGCGACGATGACGACGGCGTCCACCTCCGCGAGCACCGCCACCATCACCTCGTCCAGGCCCGCGCCGCAGTCGACCACCAGGGTGTCCCAGGCGGCCGCCGCCAACGCCAACAGGCCGAGGGCCTCCGTGGGGAGCGGCCGCGCGAGCTGCGCCATCGCGTCGGGCTGCCCGAGGATGCACAGCCCCCCGGGCAGGTGCGAGGCGCTGCCCCGCAGGCGGCTCGCGTCGCAGTCGGACCCCCACAGTTCGGGCACGATCACCTTCGGCCGGACATCCAGAAGCGCCGCGAGGTCGCCCTTGCGGCAGTCGAGGTCGAGCACACAACTCGAGCCGCCCCGCTGGGCAACGGCCCCGAGGTTCGCCGCCAGCAGCGTGGTGCCGGAGCCTCCCTTGGCTCCCACCAGCGCGACCCGCCGGACAGCGTCCATGCCTACCTCCGCTTCTCCGGGTGTACGACCTGACCGGTGCTCGCGTCGATGGTCTCGACCTTGACCTCGCGTCCGGAGATCACCTCCGTCTGCGGGCCGAAGTTCACCGCCGGCGGCGCCGACTTCTGCGCCTTGCGCTTCTCCAGACGGCTGGCCCGCGCCGGGCTCGGCTTGGCCGCGATCCCCACCAGCGCATTGGTGATGAGCGGCGCCTCGTCGAGTACCAGGTCGTAGTCCTCGGGGGCGCGCAGCGAGAGGTAGAGGTCCCCTCGCGAGGTGGCCATCGCGACCTTCTCGGCCTCGTCGGGCTCGACCTCCAGCGTCGCGTAGACCTCGCGCGGCCGCCCCGAGGCGCCCCGATCCTTCCCGAACGTGGACTTCTTGCTCTCCTCGGTTGCCCCCACCAAGGTGTCGCCCACCGCGAGGACCCGAACCGCCTGGACGATCGTCTCCGTCACCCAGTTCGCGCCGAGCTGGTTGGCGTCCGGGCGCAGCGTGACGATGACGTCGACGTACGCCCCCGCCACCAGGAACCCGCCCACGCCGGCCGCGCGCTCGACCTTCACGGTGACCGCACGCGTCCCCGGCTCCAGGAGCGCTTCGGGGCGAAGCGACCCACCGCCGAGGGTGAGCCGCTCCCGACGGAGCGGCTCGCCGGCAAAGACGCGCTCCACGACCGTCTCCCCGACGACGATCTCCGCCTCGTGCAGATACCCCGGGTGGTGCCCCGCATCGGACAGGCGCCGAAGTTCGATGTCGCCGTCCGCGATGCGTTCCCCCACGGCCAGCTCTCGCGTGGCCACCAGGACGTCGGCCGCATCGGGCGGATTGAGGGCGATGTCCAGGGCCCGCCGGTAGCCGTCGACCACCCGCCACACCCCGAACGCCGTCCCGCCCGCCACCACCACTGCGAGGACCCCGAACCACATCGTCCGGGATGGGTGCTGCGTCGGCTGGCTCATCGCGCCTCCCGCCCCGGACCACGCAAGAACCGTGCCGACGTCCAAGCGACGCAATGTCCGAATCGCGGGCCAATTCCCCCACCCGCGCGGCGAAATGCCGCACCTCCGTCGGCAAGCACAGGGCGCCCGCCTGCCCCCTCGACTCCCCTACTCCGCGGGCTTGGCCGTGCAGAAGTTCGGACTGCCCGCGGCCGTCTCGCACAGCCGGTACGCCCGGTCGGTAGGCTGGGCGGAGGCCGTGGCGTAGTCGAGCCATTCGCGCGCGCTGTTCTTCGCGAGGCCGCGCGCTTCTTCCGCTTCGACCATGTTCTCTTCGGTGCGGTCGGTGAGGAGCTCGTCTTCGGCGTCGATCCACACGCGCGTCGCCGTCTCGGCGCGGAGCCGGTACAGGTTGTACACGCGCGCGACGAAGGTGGGCCCCTCCCACCGCGACTTGTTCTCCAACGCGTAGTCCGACCAGCGCAGGACCTCCGGCGCGTCGTCGATGTCGCCCTGACGCGAGAGCGTGAGCGCGTAGCGGAAGCACATGTCGGGATCGCTGCGGTCGACCTCGTCGAGGTGGCGCGCGGCGAGGCGCATCCACTCGCTCACGCTGCCCTTGCCGTCGGCGTTGGCCAAGAGCACCCGGCTGATCTTGTCCTTCTCGGTCTGGCGCGGCGCGTTGTTGAGCTTGACCTCGAGGCACGTCAGCTCGTCGGGCGAGAGCGTGCCGCCCATCGCCGCGGGCTCGAGCTTGACGAGGTCGTCGCAGAGGAGGGTGGTGCTGACCTTCGGCGGCGCCGCGGCGACCACCTTCTTCTTGGAGCCCTTCTTGGGGCGCTTCTTGCCCTTGGACTTGCGCGCGTCGCGCGCGAACCCGTCGAGCCGGGCGCGGGCGTCGACCACCTCGGGGACGGTGATCGCGACGTCCACCCCGTCGACCTGCACCACCGCGAGCTCGTAGCGGGCGATGAACGCGTTGAGCTTCTCGATGCCCTGCGGCGTGGCGACCGCGGTGACCGCGGCGATCTCCAGCCACTCGCCGGTGGCCTGGGCCTGCAGGCGCTCGGTGGCTTCGCGCACCCGACGCGCCTTCTCTTCGGCGGCGAGGGTGGTCCACAGCTCGGCGTCGGGCCCCGCCTCGAGGTTGCCGCGCGCGATGGCCCACTTCATCACGTCAGCGCGGCCTTCGCGCGTGGGGCTCCACCCGCGGCCGCCCATCGCGCGGGCCTTGGCCGAGACGAAGGCCTGCGCCTCTTCCAGCGAGACCTCGCCGTTGGGCTTGCCGCCGGTGGCGCCGTCGGCCCAGCCGCGCAGCGCGCCGAGCGTGAGCCAGGTGAACAGGCCGTGGCCACTCGCGGGGTAGGGGGCGTTGGGTTCGCCGGCCGAGGTGGCCGACCACACCGCGAGCTTCGGGTTGGTGGGCACCGAGAACGCGGGCGGCGCCCGCTCGGACACCCCGAGGGGCTCGCCCGCCCGGCCCACGCCACCGAAGTCGGCGTCGATGAGCAGGAGGATCTGCTTGGCCCGGCTGTTGCCCGCGGTCGTCGCGAGGTCGTCGATCCCGAGGCCGGTGAGGTCGTCGGGTGCGGCCTCCTTGGTGAGCAGCAGGCGCCGCCCCCCCTCGTCGACCGCGCCGTGGCCCACGAAGTACACCCACAACAGGCCACCCCCGCGCACGTTGCGCGCCGCTTCGGCCGCGCCCTTGCGGAGCGCGTTGCGGTCGGGGTCGCGCAGGCGCGTGACCCGCTCGACGCCGCGCGTCTTCTGCAGCCAGCCCTCGAGCGCGTCGGCGTCGACGTTGCTGCCGCCGACGTCGGGCAGGTAGGTGTAGTCTTCGACCGAGACCACCAACGCTGCGTCCTTGCGTGCCTTGGAACTCCCCTTGAGCGGGGTGTCCACGTCGGGGATCGCGGCGAGGGTCAGCGTCGAGAGAGCGAGCAGCATCAGCGTCTCGGGAGACTACCAGACCCGCGGCCCGCGCGCGAGCGTGCGCGCCCTGGATATGTCCGCCACGATGTCCGACGACCTGCCGATTCCCCTCGACCCGTCGCGCTACGCCGACCAGGGCTTGTTGGCCCGCGGCGGGGCCGCCACCGTCCACCTGGTGCTCGACCAGACGCTGGAGCGTCCGGTTGCGGTGAAGGTGTGCTCCTCCACCGACGAGGCCGACCTCGCGCGGATGCGCGCCGAAGCGCGGCTCACCGCCCAGCTCGACCACCCGGTCGTCGTGCCCATCCACGACCTCGGCCCGGACTGGTTCACCATGAAGCGCGTCCAGGGGCACACCTTCGGCGACATGCTCCGGCGCGAGCCCGACGCCGTCACCGCCACCGGCCGGGTGATCGAAGCGCTCTTGCGGGTGTGCGAAGCGCTCGCGTTCGCGCACCACCGCGGCGTCATCCACCGCGACCTGAAGCCCGAGAACATCATGATCGGCGGCTTCGGCCAGGTCTACCTGATGGACTGGGGCATTGCCCAGGTCCGCGGCGAGACCGATGTCCCGTTCGCGGGCACCGCCGGCTGGGCCGCGCCGGAGCAGGCGCGCGGCGAGGTCTGCGACGCCCGCACCGATGTCTGGGGCATCGGCGGGCTCCTGTACTACGCGCTCTCCGGGAAGAAGCCCAACGGCGCGCTGACCCTCGAGGAGCGGGCGCTCTCCGGGCCCGACGCGGTGCACGTGCCGCCGCCGCCGCCGATCCCCGGGCGCCCCCAACCGCCCGAGCTGGTCCGCATCGCGATGCAGTGCCTCGAGCTCGACCCGGCCGACCGGTACCCGGACATCGGCGCGCTCATCGGCGACCTGCAACGCGCCCGCACCGAGGGGTGGTGGTTCGAACGACGCACGTTCGCCCCCGGCACCGAGATCGTCCGCCAGGGCGACGAGGCCGACTCGGCCTACTTCATCGTCGAGGGGGAGTGCGAAGTGTCCCAGAACGGCGGCCCCATCGCGGAGCTCGGCCCCGGCGCGACCTTCGGCGAGGCCGCGCTGGTCACCGGCGGTGCCCGTACGGCCACCGTCACCGCGTCCAGCCCGGTGGTGGTGCGCGTGATCACCCGCGCCGCCCTGGAGCAGGAGGTGCGCCGGGGCGGTTGGCTGGGGATGCTCGTGAAGCAGCTCGCCGCCCGCGCGGTGGACCTGCAGCTCGAGCTGAGCCAGCGCCGACCGGGGGCCTGAACGCCGGTTCGTCGGGCCGGCGCAGCAAGCCCCTCGCGGACCGGCGTGCTCATCGACCCTGTGCCGAGCGCCTCCGCCGCTGTGCGGCTCGGTGACGCGGCGGGTGACGGGTCGGGCGGAATCGGCTGAGCGGAGCGCAGGTTCGCTTGCGAACCTGCGGGGGAGCGAACGCCAATTCCGCCCGGCCCGGCAGGACCCGGCGGTGACCATGTCCTCCACAACGCCGCGTTTGGCCACACCGGGTCGCGAGCACGCCGACCCGCAACCCAGGGCGCCGCGTCTTGCCCGGCCCACCGGCAAGACACGGCCTCCACCCGGCTCAGTGGCCGCCGGCCGCCTTCGCCGCGCCCGGCTCTTCGTGCATCCACTTGACCAGGATGGGCGAGAGCACGAGCAGGATGACCGCCGAGACCATGCAGGCCACGCCGATCTGGCCGAATACGCCCGCGTAGACCGGGAGCGTGTCGACCGGCGCCGGGATGGTGCGCTCGTCGCCGCCGCCGTGACCCACGCCCGTGAACGTCGCGATGATGCCGGCGAGCAACGAGGAGAACGCCGTGGCGAGGAACCAGGCGCCCATGACGGTGCTCACCAGGCGCGTCGGCGACAGCCGCGTGACCATCGCGAGCCCGACCGGCGACAAGCACAGCTCGCCGGTGGTGTGCAAGAGGTAGCCAAGGATGAGCCAGGACATCCCGACCATGCCGCGCGCGTCGGCGTTGTTGGCGCCGTACCAGAGCACGCCGAAGCCGGCGCCGAGCTGCCCGAGGCCGAGGGCGAACTTGATCGCGGTGTTGGGCTCGAGGCCGCGCGCACCGAGGAAGCCCCACAGGCCGGTGAACAACAGGCCGAAGAGCAGGATGAAGACCGGGTTGGCCGCCTGGAAGGTGGAGGCGGGGATCTCGGAGCCCCCGACGCCCATCCCGACGTCGCCCGACGCCACCTGCCAGCGGGCCACCACCGATGCGTCGACCGGCGTGCCGGCCTTGGCCGACGCTTCGGCGAGCGTACGCGCGTCTTCACGGGCACGGTCGATGTGGCTGAGCGAGAGCACCCCGGGGGCCCACGCGCTTCCGGGGACGACGGTGAGCTTGTCGTCGTCGCCTTCTTTGCCAGGGACGTCGGCGGTCTCGGGGTCGTCGACCCAGTCGAGCCCGGACACGACGCCGTTGACCACGAGCTCGCCGGTGAAGGTGCGCCCGACCTGCTCCTGGTTGAGCACGAGCTCGACGGTCTGGCCGACGTCGGCGGCGGCGATCACGCGCTCTTCGCGCACCCGGTCGACGTTGCGGTCGGTGAAGTTGTTGATCGAGCTGCCCGCCTGCTCGAAGAACGCCCAGAAGAGCATCGAGAAGAACATCATCACCACGACCACGAAGAGGCGCTGGCGCTCGACCAGCGTGCCCTCGAACGCGTTCTTCAGGATGTAGCCGAGCGCGATGGCGCCGCTCACGAAGAGCACGAGGCCCGGCGGTGTGGCCACCTCGGCCATGAAGCTCGCGGCCACCTGCAAGAGCGGGCTGCCCCCCTCCTGGAACGACTCGATGAGCTCCTTGGGGATGAGCCGCACCGAACGCGCGGAGCTGACGAGCCACGCGAGGAGCGGGATGGAGAGGACGATCCCGCCGCCGACCGCGGCGGGGACCGGGAGCCCCATGACCGTGGCGGGCGCGCCGGCGGGCGGCTGCCCGGCGTCCTCGGGGATGCCGCCCTTGTTCAGCGCCATGAACGCGATGCCCGCGCTCGCGAGGAGCGCGAGTGCCACGAACGCGTTGACCGCGGTGAGGATCGCGTCGTCCTGGAGGAAGACCATCGAGCCGCCGGTGCTCAGCGCGCCGAGGAGGATCAGGATCTGGGCGATCCGCGTGGGAACGGCGAAGACCGCGAGGCCGACGAGCATGCCGACGGTGGCAAGCCCAAAGCCGTAGTGCCAGCCGAACTTCTCGCCGACGTACCCGCACAGCAGCGGCGCCATCGCCGCGCCGAGGTTGATGCCCATGTAGACCAACGTGAAGCCCGCGTCGCGCTTGGTGGACCCCTCGGGGTACAGGCCGCCGACGATCGTGGAGATGTTCGGCTTGAAGAAGCCGTTGCCCACGATGAGGAGCGCGAGGGCGACGTAGAAGGCGCCCGCACTCTCGATCGTCATCGTGAGGTGGCCCGCCGCCATCAACAGGCCGCCGAGGATCACCGCCCGGCGGGCGCCGAGCACGCGGTCGGCGAGCATGCCGCCGAAGAACGGCGTCATGTAGACCAGCGCGGTGTACGCGCCGTAGACGGCGTAGGCCTCCTTGTCGCCGTAGGCCAAGAAGCCCTTGAGCATGTAGAAGACGAGCAGCGCCCGCATGCCGTAGTAGGAGAAACGCTCCCACATCTCGGCGAAGAACAGGTTGAACAGCCCGGTCGGGTGACCGAACAGCGTGGGGCGCTCCATGCAGGCTCCGGGAAGGGCGCCAGAGGGTAGCACAACCGCGGCCGGCGGGCCGCCCGTCGGCCCGAGACGCGGCCGTGCCCGGTCAGGGCGCGGGCGCCACTCGCCACACCCACGCGTCGTCCGAGGCCAGGGCCGGGGTGAGCCGCCGCTGCGCCACGAGCGCGCGGATCAGCGGCTCCACGCGGCGCTGGCCCACGCTCTGCAGGGTCGGGTCGACCACGACGTACGCGTTGGCCCCCACCGGGAGCACCCGCCCGAGCGCGTCGAACGAGCTCGCCAGCGCTTCACTCAGCGTCCCGGCCTCGGCCGACCACGAGCGCTGGCCGAGCATGAGCCCCAGGCGCAGATCGGAGGGCAGGAGCGCCTCGAGCTCGAGCGACTTGCAGCCGACCTTTCGCGCGACGGCCGCGATGTGCAGCGGGCCGAGCAAGACGTCGTCCGGCTGCGCCAGGCCCCGGAGCGCCGCGATGTGCGCCCCCTCCGCCACCGGCGTCGACTCGCCCGAAAGCAGCGTCTTCATCCGGTAGTACGGGCTGAACCCGTTGGCGATCACCACCAACGCGACCAGCGGAACGGCGAGCAGGCGGCCGATTCGCCCCGCGCCGAGGACGCCGACCACGGCACACGCGACGAGCACGGGGACGACCGGCAACCAGAAGCGTGACGAGAACGGCCACGTCCACGCCACGAAAACCGCGAAATAGGCCCCGATCACCGCCGCCAGCGGCCGCGCGGCCGGCGCGCGCATCGCCGCGACCGCCGCCCCCAGGAACGCCACCCCCACCAGCAGCGTACCGCTGCCGTCCTGTTCGCCTTCGATGCCGAGGATCCGCGCCGGGTACACGATGGAGCCGAGCGAGTCCACGGCCAACGACGTGTTGCCGATCACCGTGGACGTGAGGCGGCTCCACGCTTCGGACCACCGCCCCGCCTTGGCGGGCTCGGCGTAGTACGCGACGTGTTCGGAGTAGCTCACGTAGTAGTGGAGCACCCGCTCGGCGTCGGGGGAAAGTGGCTGGACCCCCCACCGGAACAGCCGCAACACGAGGGCCTGCGCCGCCCAGCCCGCGGCGAGGGCCCCGGCCAGGCGCCACCGCCGGCCGACCCCCGCGCCGACGGCGCCCACCAGCATCAGCGGCGCGGCCACCGAGCGGGTGAGCGCCGACGCCACCGCCAGCCCGGCGCACAGCAGCACGCGCCCCGCTCGCGGGGCCTCCATCGCGTACAGGCCGCCGAGCAGGGCCCCGGTGAAGAGCGCGGTGAACAGGCCCTCGGACATGCCGTTCGGCACCGTCTTGATCGTCGTGGTGTTGACCACGAGCAAGGCCCCGACGAGCAGTTGCGCGAGGCGACCGCCGCCCAGGCGCGGCACGAGCCCCGTCACCACCCCCTGCGCCGCCGTGGCCCAGCCGGCCGCCGCCACGGCGTGCAGCACCCAGACGCCGGACTCGGTCCCGGGATCGAGCCCGCCGCGCACCAGGAGCGACATCAGCCACGGCCACAGCGGGGGGTACTTCGCGCTCAGCGGGGCGAGCGGCAGCGATGCCAACCGCGGGCCTTCGCCCGCCGCCATCGACGTCGCCATGTCCAGGTACACCGCGTCGTCGGACCACACGCCGACCAGGCCGGCGTCGATCCCCAACAGGTGGGTGGCGAAGACCAGGGGACCGACCCACGCCGTCGCCCAGGCGCGGGCGTTATCCCCGGGCATGGGGGCGGCCGACCCGCTTGGCGACGTTCCGCGCGAGCCCGAAGCGCCCGATGCACCACAGCGCATCCACCCCGTCCTTCCAGGTGATCTTCTTCCCCTCGTCGTACCCACGACCGTGGTAGCCGATCGGCACCTCGTAGAACCGGCACCCCGCGCGGGCGAGCTTCGCGGTGATCTCGATCTCGAACCCGAACCGGTCGCTCTCGAGCGTCAATCGGCGGATCACCTCGGTTCGAAAGGCCTTGTACCCGGTCTCGGCGTCGGACAGGTTCAGGTCGGTCGCCATGTTCGTGAGCAGGGTGATGAGGCCGTTGCCGATGGAGTGCCAGAACAGCAGCACCCGGCGTTCGCTCGGCAGGAACCGGCTCCCGTACACGACGTCGGCCCGGTCCTCGAGGAGCGGACCGAGGAGTTTTGGGAAGTCGCGCGGGTCGTACTCGAGGTCGGCGTCCTGGATGATGAGCAGATCGCCGGTGGCCAGGCCGACTCCGGTGCGGATGGCCGCGCCTTTTCCCTGGTTGGGCTCGTGCCGGGCCACGACCACCGCGACCCGATCGGCCCGGGCCGCCTCGACCCCGCCGACGACGCCTCGCCAGTCGCGGCCCAGCGCCTCGACGATCGCGCCCGTCCCGTCGGTGGAGCAGTCGTCCACGACGACGATCTGCAGCGAGGTGGCGAGCGTGGTGGCTTCGCTGTGGACCACGCGCCGCACGACCTCGACCAGCGTCGTGACTTCGTTGTACGCGGGGATGAGGACGGAGAGGGACTTGCCGGGCACCCGCGCTCCTATCTCGGGGCGGCGCCGCGCGACCGTCCCGACGGCGGCATCCCGTCCCGGCGCCGCGCGCCGTGCGCGAGGGAGTGCGGGCGTCCAGGCCGGTCGCGGCGCGGCGCCCTGTCCCCTCCCCTCCGGTTACACGGCGGCGCCACCCTCGGAGACCCATGCTGAGCTTCGTCCTCGCCCTGTCCGCGTGCGCCCCCAAGGCTCCCGAGCCGCCCCCCGCGCCGGTCGCCGAGCCCGCGCCTGCGCCGCCCGAGCCGGTCGCGCCCGTCGCCCGCGTCGGCGCCGAGACGGTGCAGCTCCACGGCACGACCCTGGCCGACCCGTACCGGTGGCTCGAGGACGAGAAGGCGACCGACGTGCAGGCGTGGATGACGGGCCAGGACGACTACACGCGTGCGAAGCTCGAGAAGTTGCCCGCGCGCGGGTGGCTCCAGAAGCGCTTCCGCGAGTTGTACGCGGTCGACTCCGTCGGCGTCCCCGTCCAGCGCGACGGGCGCCTGTTCTACACGCGGCGGGCCGCAAACCAGGACAAGGCGGTGCTGTACTGGCGCGACGCGGGCGGCGCCGAGACGGTGCTCATCGACTCCAACGCCTGGGCCAAGCTCTCCCCGCCCATCTCGTTGGGCGACTGGACCCCCTCCCCCGACGGCAAGCTCGTGGCGTTCCAGGAGAAGCCGAACGCGGCCGACGAAGCGACGCTCAAGGTCATCGAGGTCGCGACCGGCACGGTTTCCGCGGTCGACGTGATCCCCGGGGCCAAGTACGCGAGCGTGAGTTGGACGCCCGACAACAAGGCGTTCTACTACGAGTGGCTCCCCACCGATCCCGCCATCCCCGTCGACGCGCGGCCCGGCTACACCGAGGAGCGGCTGCACGTGCTCGGCACCGACCCCGCGACCGACGTGGTGGTGCACGGCAAGACGGGCGATCCGGCCACGTTCCTCGACGGGTACCTCAGCGACGACGGCCACTACCTGTTCATCCAGGTCATGCACGGCTGGAACGCCATCGACACCTGGGTCAAGGACCTCCGCAAGGACAAGGACTTCAAGCCCCTGGTGGTCGGCCAACCGTTCATCTACGTGGTCGACGAACACAAGGACCAGTTCTACATCTACACCGACGACGGCGGCCCCAAGAAGCACATCTACCGGGCCAACGCCAAGAAGATGGCACGTAAGGACTGGGTCGAGATCGTCAAGGAAGACCCGGGCGCCACGCTCGACGGCTTCGGCATCGTCGGCGGCCGGCTCGCGCTCACCTACATGAAGGACGTCAAGACCGAGGTGCGGTGGGTGGACCTCGACGGGAAGAACCCGAGCGTCCAGGCGTTGCCCGGCATCGGGGTCGCGAGCTTCCCCAGTGGCGAGAAGGACAGCACCACCGCCTACTACTCGTTCTCGTCGTTCACGAGCCCGCCGCAGATCTACGCGATGGACCTGAAGTCGGCCGCGAGCACCGTGTGGGCGAAGATCGCGGTGCCGGTGAAGACCGAGGACTACACGGCCGAGCAGGTCTGGTACACCAGCACCGACGGCACGAAGGTGCCGATGTTCCTGGTGCACCGCAAGGACGTGGTCGCCGGCGGCAAGCACCCGACGCTGCTCTACGGATACGGCGGCTTCGACGTGTCGTTGTTGCCCGACTTCCGCTCGAGCCGCTACCCGTTCCTCGAGGCCGGCGGCGTCTACGCGGTGGCCAACCTGCG
>SXOM01000579.1 GCA_005776735.1 Pseudomonadota bacterium | reverse complement strand
GCGCCGCGACCGTCCGGGTCCGGCTGCGCCGGCGCGGGGCCGGGGCAGGCGCGCGCCGCGCGGCCGAACGCGCCCCGACCCGTGGCTAAGGGTGCGCCTGGACGCTGGGCCACGGCGGCCCGGGACGCGCGAACCAGTAACCCTGCAACCAGCCACACCCGATGTGGGTGAGCGTGTCGCACTCCTCCCGCGTCTCCACGCCCTCCGCCACCACGTCCATCCCCAATTCTCGACACAGGCCCACCAGCGAACGCACCACGCTGCGCTGCGCCGCGTGGACGTCGATGCCGCGGATGAGCGCCATGTCGAGCTTCACGACGTCGGGGCCGAGCAGCAGCACGCTGTTGAGCCCCGCGTACCCGGCGCCGAGGTCGTCGACGGCGATGCGGTAGCCGAGCGCGCGCAGGCGCGCGATGCGCTCGGCGGCGTCGCCCTTGAGGGAGGCCCGCTCGGTGATCTCCAAGGTGGTGCGCGCCGCATGGCGCGAGAGCGGCGCTTCGGGGTCGTACAGGGCGTGGTCCTCGAGGTCGGCCGGGTGCAGGTTCACGAAAAGCAGGGGCCCCGGCGGCAGTCCGTCGGCGGCGGCCGCGACCTGCCGGCGCACTTCGCGCCCGAGCTCGTGCAGGCGCCCGGCCCGCTCGGCGGCGGCGAGCAACGAGCCGGGGCTGCCGAGGACCGGGTGGTCGCAGCGGAGCAGCGCCTCGTAGGCGATCACC
Organism: Pseudomonadota bacterium; assembly: GCA_005776735.1. Taxonomy (GTDB): domain Bacteria; phylum Myxococcota_A; class UBA796; order UBA796; family SXON01; genus SXON01. The sequence continues at coordinate 5,254 of SXOM01000579.1, read as the reverse complement.
TCCCGGTCCGCGGCCGCGACGATGGGCTGGAACGCCATGTGGACGCGGCCGAGCGCCTCTTCCACGTGGCGGCGTTGCCGGGGCAGGTCGGGCGGGTTGGTGGCGGCGCGCAGCACCTCCCACGCTTGCCGGCGGAGGCGCGCCAACGAGCCGAGGCCGACCATGCGGCGGAGCGCCGGCACGAGCACGTCGGGGGTGACTGGCTTGAGCAGGTACAGCCCCGCGCCGTGCTCGACCGCGGAGATGGCGGTCTCCAACGAGGGCTCGCCCGTCATCAGGAGCACCGGGAGGTCGGCGTCGAGGCGGCGGATCCGTTGGAGGAGCGCGACCCCGTCGAGGCCGGGCATGTGGATGTCGCTGAGCACGGCATCGCAGCCGCCCGCCGACACCCGTGTGAGCGCATCTTCTGCGGACTCGGCGAGGACCGCGTCGAATCCGGAGGCGGACAACAACCGGCCCAGGGACCGCTGGACCAGGCGGTCGTCGTCGATGATCAGGATGCGCGACGAACTCATGAAGCGACCATGGTGGCGTGGGCCTCGGCGCACCGGCGGGCGATGCGGGCAAAACACTCGGCGAGGACGGGGCGCACGTCGCTGTCGGCGGCGAGCGCGTCGGCCCGCTCCCGCAGCGCCGACACGAACGTGAGCACCTCGTGCGTGAGCGCCGGCAAGGGGAGGTGGGCGAGCGGGCCCGCGACGTGCTGCCGCTGGACGACCTCGACCGCGATACCAGCCGCCGTCCCGCACGCGCGCCCGTCGAACCCCGCCGCGGCGAGGAAGGTCGGGACGCCGTTTGCCGCGTCGCCCGCGCCGGCCTTGCGGGTGTAGGCGGCGGTGGGGAGGTGGTCCAGCCAGTCGTCGACCGCCTGGAACGCCAGGGCGGCGAGCTCGGCGCCCACGCGGGCCCCTTCGGGCACCGGCTGGGGGCGGTGCAGGCTCGCCAGCTCGGCGCACGCCCGAAACGCGTGGGCCGTCTTGTGGGCCTGGATGTGGAACAGCTCGTCGTAGCTGCAACTGCGACCGCGGGCCTGCGTCTCCCAGAGCTGCCCGAGGTTCACGGCGAGGCTGGCCCGGTTGAGCACCGCGCGGGCCGGCGGGGAGCAGATCGTGAGCGCATGGTCGCGGATGATGTTGCCCACCAGGAGCGCCACCGCGTCGCCGTGGGCCGCGTTGAGCGTGGGCGCGCCGCGGCGACTCGTGCCGCGGTCGATGATGTCGTCGTGGACCAGCGTGGAGAGGTGCACCAGCTCGAGCGCGGCGGCGTCGTCGACCGCGGTGTCGGTCGCGGGCGCCCCGGCGGCGTCGATCATCGCCAAGACCAGGCGCGGCCGGATGCGCTGGCCGCCTTCGAGGAGCTGCGCGAGGGAGCGCCACGGCGCGGAGGGGTCGCCGCGTTCGAGCACGCCCCGCAACCGCACCTCCACCGCATTCGCACCGAGCATGGGCCCTCTTAGCACCTCGTCACGTCGTTTGACGGATGGCGCAACGGGGCTACGTTCGGGGCGGAGGTTTCCGATGGCAACTGCGAAGGGTTCGGGGAAGGGCAAGAGCGGCGCGAAGTCGGGGGGCGCCGGGCCGGCGACCACGCCGCCGAAGATGGTCACCGAGGACATGACGGCGTCCACGCGCACGCTGCTCACGATGCTCCGCAGCAAGATCATGGTGAACAAGGAAGACGGCAGGATCGCGCTCAAGGCCCCGCGAAAGCTCAAGGAGGCCTTGACGATGGTGGGTGGCCCCGAGTGGGCCACCGAGGTCCTCGCCCAGGCCAAAGAGGCGGTTGAAGACCACAACTCGTTCAAGACCCAGGGGCACGCGGTCTTCATCGTCCCGTAGCGCGTGGGCTCGCTGTATACGCCGGCGGTGGGGCGGCTCCTCGCGGGGACGTTTCCGGCCAACGTGGTGCGCGACCTGCGCATCGTCGCCCAGGAGCAGGACGTCCAGTACAAGGGCGGGGGCGTGTCCCACGGTTTCGTGGCGTACACGCTCGCGACGGGCATGGGCGTCGAAGAAGAGGTCGCGCGGGCCTGCGCCGAAGCGCTGGACACGATGCAGCCGTCGTGGGACCTGGCGGACAACCTCGTGGACGTGGAGCTCGACCGCAAGCTCGGGCGTGACCCCGACGCTCGGTACCCCGGCATCCCTCGGGAGACGTTGGCGTACCTCCCGGCGCTGTTGCTCAGCGCGGCGGTGGCCTCGGTGTTCGAGCGGCTGCCCCCGCCGCGCTGGGACGCCGCGTCCGGCGCACGCAAGCTGCTGCACGCGCTGGCGAAGATGAACGTCGCGCAGGGCCTGCCGCTGGACCACCCGGACCGCAACGACGACCTGAGCGGCGAGTTCGGCCGCATCGTGTGCCTGCCCCTGTGGTGCCTTCCCGCCGATCATCCGGTCGCGCCGCGGGTGCCGGCGGCGGAGCAGTGGTCGGTGATGTGGGGGCGCACCCTGCAGCTCCGGTGGGAGGCGGCAGAGTTCCCGGACCAGCCGCACCGGCGTGCGCGCCTCGACGCGGCGCTCGTGCGCGCGCGCAAGGCGTGGCCGCGGTTCGCGCCGTTTCGGGAGGGCGAGGCGTTGTCGACGGCCCGGGTGCTCGACCCGCTGGGGGGCGCGTGAGTGCGCCGGCGCCGGCGACCGGCGACCTGTTCGACAACCGGTCCCGCTACCAGGTCGCGCTCGAGGGGTTCGGGCCCAAGGCGGTCTTGCAGATGCTCGTCGCGCACAGCGTCATCACCGCGCTCGGGCAGGGCCTGGGGCTGTGGTTGCCGACGACGGTGGGCCCGCAGGGGGGAAACTTCTACCCCGTGTGGGCGCTCATCGCGGTGCAGGCGCCGCTCGCGGCGGGGGCGGGCCACCTGTTCGCGCAGCGGCGACGCGAAGCCTTCTGGCGGGTGCACACGCTCCTCGGCCTCGCCAACTTCGCGTGGTTGGGGTGCCTGGCCTGGGAGGCGCCGGGGTTCTACGCCGCGCTCCTGCTCACGCTCGCCGCCACCTGGGCGTACCACGACGCGTGGATCACCGGGGGGCGCGGCGTGCGCGTGCTGTACCTGCTCGCTGCCCCCGCGGTCGACCTCGCGCTGTTGGCCGTCGACGCGGGCGGCGGGCGGGGGCTCCTGTGGGCGTTCCGAGAGGCGCCGGCGTTTGCTGCCGCGTTCTTGAGCATGCAGGTGGCGCTCACGTTGCTGTTCCAGATGTTGATTCGTTGGGTGGGCGACCAGGTGGCCACCGCCGACCAACGCCTGCTCGAATCGACCCGGCGTGAGCAGGAGCTCACCCTGCTCCGGCACGAACGGCGGGTGATCGAGGCGTCGGCTGCGCTCTTGTCCACCGGCCTGTTGGCGTCGAAGTTCAGCCACGACCTCGCCAGCCCCACCACCGTGCTGCGGCTCGATGCGGACATGTTGGCGCGCCTCGCCGGCGAGCTGCCGCCGTCGCCGGGGAAGGCGGCGATCGCCGAGATCGCCGACGAGCTCGGCGAGGTGGCGCGTCAGCTCGCCGACATGACCGGCGGTGTCGCACGCGCAGTGCGCGAGCGCGAGGTGCTGGGTGCCGTGGAGATCACCGACCTGGTGCAGGGGGCGTGCGACGCCGCGCGCGGTTCGCTCGCCGGCCACCGCGAAGCGTGGCCGACGGTGGAGCTCGCGCTGGCGCCGTCGGAGGTGTGGGTGTCGCCGGGCCACCGCGGCAGCGTCGCCAACCTGCTCGCGAACGCGGCGCAGCATGGCCTCGGCCGCACGGTGCACGTGAGCGGTCGACCGGTCGGCGAGTGGTTCTACGTCCTGGCGATCCGCGACCACGGGGTGGAGGGCGCGGAGCGCGACGAGGCGTTGGCGCGCGTGGAGCACCGGCTCCACCTCGAGTTCGACGCTGGGCGCCCGCCGCAGGGGCGGCCGCGTGGCTACGGTGTGGCGTTGGGCCTCGCGAAGCTGCACCTGCTCCGGTACAACGGCGCGCTTCGGGTGCGGGTGCCCGCCGAGGGCCCCGGCCTCGAGTTCCTGGTGGTCCTGCCGCGCGTGGAGCCCGGCGCCATCCCCCCCGAAACCAACACACCCGAGAGTGTCGAATGACCGAAGACCGTAGCCTGCTCGAACGTTTTCGCGCCTTCGAAGAGGCGCGGGGGGTCAAGCTCGAGGAGCTGGCGCAGGCGGTGCGGGCCAAGCGCCCCGACGTGCAGGGGCTCGCCTACGTGCTCGACGCCCAGGGCGAGGTGCGGATCCTGGTGTTCACCGACGGCTCGAGCCCGCTCGACGGCCTGCTGCCCATCCACCAGTTGCCGCTGTTCGACGGGGCCGAGCCGACCGAGCCGCTGCCGTTCGACGAGGTTCTGACCGGTCCGGTTCGGGCCTGCGCCGACCGGACGAAGTTCTACACGCGCCCGTTCCGGGGCGGCGTGTCGGGCGGCGGCGCCCCCGACGGGCAGACGGGTACGATCGGCGCGCGCGTCACGCGCATGGAGCAGGGGGTGGAGGTCGAGTACGCGTTGTCGTGTGCGCACGTGCTGTGCGAAGCGGCCAACCCGCCGCCGGGTGGCGACGTGGTGCAGCCGGCGTCGAGTGACGACCCCAGCGAGAAGGGGAACGAGATCGGCACCTTCGCCGAGGCGGCACCGTGGCAGGCCGCCACCAACGACGCCGACGCCGCCATCGCGAAGCTGTACAAGTCGACGATGAAGAAGGGCATCATGGGGATCGGCGCGGTGCCCAACTGGCGGCTCCGCGCCGACGTCGCGCCGGGCCTCGCGGTACGGAAGTCGGGGCGGACGAGCCCCGTGGTCCGGTCAGGCACGGTGGTGAGCGTGTCCGGCGTCGTATGGTGGGACATGCCGGGCGGCGACGCCGCCTTCCGCAACGTCATCACCACCACCCGCATCGCCGACGGCGGCGACTCGGGGTCGGTGGTCACCGCGACCGCGGACAAGAGCGCCATCGGCCTTGCGTGTGCGAGCTCGGACGTGCACACCTACGTCGTGTCGATGGAGGCCATCCGGGACACCCTCGGAGTGGTCATCTCCGACCGCGTGTGGCCCAACTGAGCCGGCGCCGGGCAAGACGCGGCGCCCCGGGGCGCGGGTCGGCGTCTCGGGGGGTGGGGATGCAACATCGCACCGTTTCGCCAGACGAAGTCACCCCCGGGTCCTGCCGGGCCGGGTGAAATTGGCGCTCGCTCCCTCGGGGGGCCCGCAAGCGGTCCCCCCGTTCCGCTCGGCCAATTCCCCCCGACCCGTCACCCGCCGCGTCACCGAACCGGCCAACGGAGGG
>SXOM01000578.1 GCA_005776735.1 Pseudomonadota bacterium | reverse complement strand
GGGCGCCGCCGCCCACGCCGCCCTGGCCGCCACACCCACACGGGTGCGGCGCCACCTCGCCGACGGTGTCGGCCGCCTCCGGCTCCCGCTCCGCCGCCTCGCCGCTGTCGACGACCGCGGTGTCGGCGGTGTCGCCGCCGTCGCCCGTGTCGGGCGCCGCTTCGGCGTCGACCCCGTCGCAGTCCTGGTCGACCCCGTCCCCGGCGACCTCGGGCGCCCCGGGGTACACCGTGGCGTCGGCGTCGTCGCAGTCGCCGCCGGCCACGCTGATCCCGTCCCCATCGAGGTCGGCGGGGCCGTCGGCGATCCAGGACGGGCTCGACCAGACGTACTCGGTGCCGTCGCTCCCCCCGTCGACACAGGTGGCGCTGCCGTACCACAACGTGCCGTCGATCGTGAGCGCGGCGTACACCCAGGCCCCGCGCTCGGCGGCGAGCAGCGCGCGCCTCCACGTGCCCCCCGCGACGTGGTCCATGTCGATGCGCCCGCTCGGGGACACCAGCTCGACCGACACCACGAACGCCGAGAGCGCCTCGGGCACCGACACCTGCACGTCGAGCGACTGCTCGGCCGGAACCGTCAGCGGCGCGCCGAGACCGCCGAGCCACACCCCGCCCGTCCAGAAGTCCAGGCGCGTCGGCAGGGTGGGGCCGCTCGTCGCGAGCGTGCGGTGCTCGAGGATCGCCCGGCGCACCGCGTCCCGGTCGAACGTCTCGACCGCGTCGAGCACCACGATCGTGAGGCCCCCACCGTAGGGGTGGTTGGTCATCTCGCCGTCGGGCGCGCACACGTCGCCCGCCCGGGAGTTGTGCTTGTCGGAGCCGCCGACGAACCCGAGCCGGTGGGCCGCCCCGGCCGGATCGAGGCCCGCGTGCACCGTGCCGGTCGTGACCTCGCCGCTCCAGACCGGGTCGTAGCCGAGGCCGTCGCCGAGGCTGGAACCGTGCTCGGAGTACACCTCGACCGCGGGCTCGTGATCGGGGTCGAGGCACGACCAGTCCGTCGGCATCGGCGCGTCGGCAGCCGGGTGGTGCGGGATCGACAGCAGCGGGCCGAACCGCGACTCGACCCCCGCCGCCCAGGTGTGGAGCGCCGCGCACTCCCCGATGTCGAGGGCCACGCTGCCCGCGGGCTGCATGTCGGCCTGCGTGAGCGGGCCGAGCTGCGCGTCGTCGCCGAAGAGCAGGACCGTGCGGTGGCCGAGCTCGGAGTCGACGTCGGTGAGCCACACCTCGGCCCCCGGGATGGTCACGAACCCGCCGGCGGGGTCGTTGGCCTCGGCCGCCAGGCGGATCGTCTCGCCGTACTGGCCGCCGGACGCTGCCTGCTCGCCGTTGACGTGGTCGGTGACCGCGAGGAAGTCGAGCCCCGCCGCGCGACCCCCCGTGTAGATCGTCGCGAGCTCGCCACACTCTCGCAGGCACGTTCCCTCGAGGTCGGACGACCCGCCGTCGAGCGAGACGCCCGTGTGAACGTGCAGATCGCCGTAATGGAAGCGCAGCCCGTCGTGCTCGTCGGCGGCGAGGGCGAGGGTCGCAAGTGCGCACAGAACGAACAAGCACACGTCCAAGGCGAGGAGTCACCGCAGCTTAGCGCCGGCCTCGCCGTGCCGCCACCGCTGCATTCGCCGCCGGCAAAGGCGGCGGGCGCGCGATCGGGGTCGCGCGGCGCGCCCGCCTCGGCTCGACGAGCGGCCGGTCGCGGCGCCGCGCCCTCCGCAGTCCGACCGATCGACCGCGGGGCAGAGGGGAGATAGGCCGCCCCGATGTTCAGCCTGCTCGTCGCCGCCGCCCTCGCCGCCCCCTCCGGCTACAAGGTCTCCGCCACGCACGATGGGTGCGAGCTGTCGCTCGGCCCGCCCGCCGCCGACGGCGTGGTGCCGATGCACGCGGAGTGCGACTGGGCCGACGCCACGATCGACAAGTTCCGCGCGGTGATGTCGGTGTGGAGCAAGCACGCCGACGTCTTCGCGGTCATCGTGAAGTCCGAGGTCCGCCGCGCCGGCGACCGCGCGCTGGTCTACCAGCTCCAGCGCACCAAGGGCATCTCCGACCGCGAGGTCCTCATGTGGATGTGGCACGCCGACGAGGGCGGCGCCGATCGGTACGCTTGGGCCACCGCCGGCGAAGAGGCCCTCACGCCGGCCAGCGGCAACGTCCGCTGCGAGCGCACCGACGGCTACTGGCAGGCCAAGGCCAAAGAAGGCGGCGGCATCAAGGTGGTGCACCACCTGGAGTACGACCCGGGCGGCTACGTCCCCGGTTTCGTCGTCCGCGCCTTCCAGGTCGACGGTCTGAAGACCAACGTGAGCGAAGTCCACGCCGCGGTGCGCTGAGGGCGGTGGCGGGCGCGCCGCGACCGTCCCGAGGCGGGGTGGGGCGGGTGCGCGCCCGGCGGGGTGGGGTACGCTCCGTCCGCACATGTGGTTCCTCCTCCTCTACGCCTGCTCCCCCTCCGCTCCCGACGCGACGGACACCTCCGGCGCGGAGCCCTGCGCCGCCGTCCCCGGAGAGCCCGACCTCGACGCGTGGGGGGGCGATCGCCGGGCCGGCTTCGCCTCCACCGGCGTCTTCGCCACCGTGGAGCGCTGCGGTCGCTGGTGGCTGGTCGACCCCGACGGCGGCGCGTTCTACAGCTTCGGCGTGAACGCGGTGACGCGCTCGCCGTCGGCCTCGCAGGTCACGGGCACCTCGGCGTACACCGACGCGGTGGCGCGTGCGTACCCCGACGGCGACGCGTGGGCGGCGGGCATCGCCGACCGCTACGCCGCGTGGGGGCTCAACACGGTGGGGTCGTGGTCGGAGGACGCCCTGTTCACCGACCGGCTGCCGACCACCAAGAACCTCGGCCTCTCGGGCGGCGACTGGGAGACCGGCGCGGTGGCCGACTGGTGGGATCCGGCGTGGGAGGCCGACGTCGAGGCGCGGGTGGCCGCCGGCGTGGAGCCGGGCAACCCCTTCGTCCTCGGCTACTTCCTCGACAACGAGATCCGCTGGGGGACCGACTGGCGGGGCGACGAAGCGCTGGTCGAGCTCTACCTCGAGCTGCCGGCCACCTCGCCGGGGAAGGCGGTCGCCGTGGACGCGCTGTACACGCGATACGGCGACCTCCCCGCGATCAACGCGGCGATGGGGACCGACTTCGCCGATCGGGAGGCGGTCCTGGCCGGCGTGGAGTGGGCGGCCGCGTCGGCGGACGAGGCGCTGGTCTCCGCGTTCTTGACGACGGCCGCGGATCGCTACTTCGGGTTTGCGACGGACACGATCCGCGCGCACGACCCCGACCACCTCGTACTCGGCAACCGCGAGTCGGCGCCGGTCACGCGGCGCGAGGTGTACGTGGCGCAGGCGGCCGTGGTCGACGTGATCTCGGTGAACCGGTACGTCTACGACGACGGGATCGTGGAGCTCGCGATGCAGCTCACCGGGAGCGTCGACCCGGCGGGGTTCGTGGCCGCCCTCGCGCCCGAGCTCGAACGTCCGTTCCTGGTGACGGAGTTCGGCTTCCGCGCCGCCGATTCGGGGCTGCCGAACACCTGGCCGCCGTTCTACCCGGTGTACGCGACCCAGGCGGCGCGCGCCGACGCCTTCGAGGCCTACGCCACCGAAGCGCAGGCGGCGCCGTGGGTCGTCGGCTACCACTGGTTCGAGCTGGTGGATCAACCGGCGGAGGGCCGCTTCGACGGCGAGGACAACAACTGGGGCGTGCTCACCGAGGGCGACGTTCCCTATGAGGAGGTCACGTCCCGGATGGCCCGCGTCAACGCAGGCGTTTTCGAGCGTCTGGAAGCGCCGCTGCGGTGAGCGGGCGTTGGCGCCGCTCCCCGCGGATCCGCGCCTGCGCGCCCTGCGCGCCCTGCGCGCCGTCCGCGCGCCGCGCCGCGCTCAGGG
>SXOM01000577.1 GCA_005776735.1 Pseudomonadota bacterium | reverse complement strand
GCCGTCGCCGCCGCCCGCGCCCCCGACAAGCTCCTGCACGCGGACACCGGCTCCACCGATCTGGACGCCTACATCGCGCGCGCGAAGGCCAACGGCCGCGACCCGGGCAGCATCACCGGCGGGGAAGGCCTCAACCGCGCCCACGACGGCGAGCCGTTCTGGGGACCGGTGGACAACGAGTCCTCCCGCGCGAAGGCTGCCGGGAAACTGCTGGCGATCGACCAGTGGGAGTGCATTTCGTGCGGCACGTGCGTGGAGCAGACCGAGCAGGTCTTCTTCCTCCCGGCCGACGCCAAGGCCACGCCCATCGCGCAGGACGGCCCGATGGACCTCATCCAGGACGCGATCGAGGCGTGCCCGGTCACCTGTATCCACTGGATGCCCGGCGCCGAAGTGGCCGAAAAGGGCTTCGCGACGGGCAACGAGCCGGACTCGCCGCGGCCGGCTTGAGCCGGCCGGACGCGAGGGAGTTGGTGAACCGGCCCCGGTCGGTGGGCGGGGCATCGGGGGAGCGGGAGCGACCGGCAGGGCGCGTGTGCGCCCTGCCTCGCTACACCTCAACTCGGGATCAGGAGCCCGTGCACGAGTAGGTCAGTGTGACGTAGTCGGTCGACGTGGCGCCGTAGCAGTCCGTCGCCGTGACCTGCACGACCACCTCGTTGGTGTCGGCGCTGCCGTAGTTGCCGAGCGGATCGTCGAAGAACACCTGCGCGGTGGTGTCGCCGGTGGACGACAACGTCGCGATGCCGTTGGCGTCGCTGTACTCCGCCCAGGTGTACGACAGCTCGTCGCCGTCGGCGTCGCTGCTGCTCGAAGCATCGAGGTAGAAGTAGTAGTCGCTGCAGGCGTTGCAGTCGTAGCTGGCGCCGTAGCTGATCGGCGTGCAGGTGGTGGTGCCCGAGGTGGACTGGTCGGAGCCGGCGTTCGCCGTCGGCGCGGTGTTGTAGCCGCGGTCGCCGATGGGAATGGTGATGGAGACCGGCAACGAGTCGGTGCCACCGTCGTTCACCGTGAGCGTGAACGTGTAGTCGCCCGCGATGTCCGGGTGGAACGTCGGCTGCGCGTCGGTGGTGTTCTCGATGTCGGCCGTGCTCGTGGACGAGCCGCTCGGCGCGCCGGTGAGCTCCCAGGAGTAGCTGAGCGGGTCGCCGTCGGGGTCGAACGAGCCGGTGCCGTCGAGCGTGAGCGGCGAGCAGGTGAGCAACAGCGAGCTGGCGTCGTAGTCGGCCAAGGCGGTGGGCGCGGACTCGACCTCGCCGTCGCAGTCGGTGTCGAGGCCGTCGGTCGCCTCGAACGCGCCGGGGTAGACCGCCGCGTTGCCGTCGTCGCAGTCGCCGTCGTCGCCGGAGAACCCGTCGCCGTCGTGGTCCCAGGTGGAGCAGAGCTCGTTTTCCACGCCGGGGGTGCCGAAGTCGGAGCCGGGGTTGCCCCACTCCTCGGTGGCGGCGCACCACGCGGTCACGTCGTCGTTGCCCGTGGAGCCCATGGACCACGGGTCGACCCCCATCGAGGCGCCCTGGAGGTCGGGCATCGTGGCGCCGTCGTCCCACGCGATCGCGTCGAGCTCGATGCCGTCGGCGAGGAGCTTCAGGTCGTCGGATTCGTTCTGCAGCACCACGTCGGTGTAGACGTAGTCGACGTTCACATTGCCGTTGGTGACGTAGTTGTCGTTCGGGGCGAAGACGAAGTAGGCGCCCGGCTCGAGGGTGAGCAGCGTGGACGACGTGACCTGGTGCCACTCGCCGTCGTAGTCCGACGCGATGACCAGCCCGTTGAGGACCAGCGTGCGCGTGGACATGTTGACCACCTCGAAGTACTCGCCGTCGGGATCGAGCACGTCGAACGGGTTGTTCATGATCTCGTTGACGGCGAGGTCGCCCTCGGCCCAGTCGCCCTCGTCGATGAGGCCGTCGCAGTCGTTGTCGATCTCGTCGCCGCTGACCTCGCCCGCGTCGGGGAACACGGAGGGGTCGGAGTCGTCGCAGTCGGGATCGACCGAGGAGGTGCCGCACTCGGTGAAGCCGTCGCCGTCCAGGTCGTAGCCTTCGTCGATGGCCCCGTTCTCGTTGTTGTCGACACCGTCGCACACCTCGGTGCCCACGCAGTCGGCCACGCCGTCGCCGTCGTTGTCGGCGTAGCCTTCGTCGACCAGGCCGTCGCCGTTGTTGTCGACGCCGTCGCACGTCTCGGTGTCCTGGCAGTCGGCGATGCCGTCGTGATCGGTGTCGTCGAGGCCCTCGTCGACCGCGCCGTTGCAGTTGTCGTCGATCCCGTTGCACTCTTCGGACTTACCCGGGTAGCGCGTGGGATCGGCGTCGTCGCAGTCGCCGTCGTTCGGGGTGACGCCGTCACCGTCCTCGTCGGTCGGGGGGACGTAGTCGGAGCCGGTGTCGCCGGTGTCGTTGGAGTCCTTGCCGCCCGAGTCGGTGGGCGTGTCGGGGCAGCCCACGAGCGCGAGCGCGGCCAAGAGCGAGAACATGGAGAAGCGGGGAGACGCGGTCATGGGGACGCTCCGAGTCGGGACAGGTAGCGGCCTAACGTAGCAGGATGCGTGTCGATCGTCAGCACGTACGTGGTGCGGTGAGCGAAAACTCACCTTTGCCGTCTGACGACATCGAATCGCCGCATCGTGGACCGCGGTCGCGCGGTCGAGCACCCTTGACGCCTCGCGGCGGGCGGTTAGAAGGGGGGCCACCAGCGCGGGAGTAACTCAGCTGGTAGAGTACAACGTTGCCAACGTTGTTGTCGCGGGTTCGAATCCCGTCTCCCGCTCCACCTGACGCCGGCCCCGTGCCGGCGTCGTCGTTTTTGCCTAGCCGGCCTTGCCGTCGTTGAAGACGCGCCCCTTCCAGGTGGTGCGCACGCGCAAGACCGAGGCCACGAGTACGCCGGCCAGCACGAGGTTTCCGAGCGGGTGGGTCCACGCCAGGGCTCCGGAGCGCCCGTCGGCGCGGTCGACCCGAAAGCGGAACGCCACGGGCAGTCCGCACACGACCCCGAGCCACAACTGCCAGGGCCACGGCGCGCCGACCCCGGGGAGCAGCAGGTGCGGCGCCGCCACGGCGACCGGGAGCAGGAAGTAGGGGACGAACGAGGCGATCCCCAGGAAGAGGAGCGCCGCCACCGCGAGGTGGGGCCGCCGGCCCATGCCCTCGTAGAAGTTCTTGGAGTAGCCGTCGAAGATCTCGCCGAGGGTGCGGTACAGGCGCACCTGGAACGCCCACGGGGCCGCGTACAGGCCGAGCGCGTGGCCCCGGCGCTTGAAGGCCTGGGCGAGGCGGACGTCCTCGAGGACTTCGGCACGCACCGCCGCGTGGCCGCCCACCGCCTCGTACGCCCCGCGCTCGACGAGGAGGAACTGACCGTTGGCGAACGCTTCGGCGCGGCCGGGGCTGTTGACCGCGTCGACGTCGGTGACGCCGCGGATGAACCAGCCGATGACCGGGATGGCGACACGCTCCCAGAACGACTCGAGCCGCCAGGACCCGAAGAGGCTGAGCAGGCCCAGCTTGCGCGCGGCCATCACCTCGGCCGCACGCCGGGCCGCGTCGGGCGCGAGCGTGACGTCGGCGTCGACGAACAGGAGGTGGCGGGCGTCGGTCTCTGCCACCGCGCGGGCGCAGGCCCACGGCTTGCCGGCCCAGCCGGACGGCGGGGGCGTGCCGACGACGACGTGCACCCGCGCGTCGCCGCCCGCGGCGTCGGTGGCCACGGCGGCGGTGCCGTCGGTGGAGGCGTCGTCGACCACGATCACGCAGAAGTCGGGGTGGTCGCTCGCGCGCGCGGCGCGCACGCACGCGGCGATCTGGTGCGCTTCGTTGCGCGCGGGGACGCAGATGGCGAGCTTGGGCAGCGCAGGCGGGGCCTCGGGCGTCGGCAGCGCGAACCGTCGGTGCCACGCGCCCACCCCGGCGAGCAGCAGGCTCCACAAGATGGTCAGGACGGCGAGGTAGCCGCCGAGCAGCACCAGGGAGAAGACCGGGTCACCCCACCGCATCGCCGCCTCCTCCGGAGACGGCGTCGAGGCCGCCGTCGTGGACGCGGGCGCGCTGGACGCCCGCAGGGAGCTCGACCCGATGCAGGACCGACGCGGGGTCGGGCAGGACCGTGACGCCGGCGGGGACGACGCGCCCCGCGGCGACGCGGACCCCTTGGCCCAGGCAGGCGCCGGGGCCGACGCAAACGCCGAGCATCCCGCGCGGGGCCACCTGGAGCTGCCCGGCGCGCTTGAAGCGCACGGGCGCGCCGAGGGACTGGTCGAAACACACCGCGCCCTGGCGCACCTGCGCGCCGGCGCCGAGCACGCCGAGCTGCAGGACCCCGGCGTGCGCCGCGCCCGACTCCACCACGCTGAACTTGGCCATCGCCTGCCGCTGTATCTTCGCGCCGGCGCCGATCACGCAGCCCTCGACCATCGCGAGCTCCTCGACCACCGCGCCCTCGCCGAGCACGCAGCCGCGCACCACCGCGCCGGCGCCGATGCGGGCGCCAGGGCCGAGCACGCTGAACTCGACCGTGGCGGCGGGGTGCACCCAGGCTTCGGGGCCCCGCCGCACCAGGCCGCCGGCCACCGCCTCGGGCCGCAGCGACCCGGCGCGGATCGCAGCCCACGCCACCCGCCACGGCGCGGAGAGCTCCCCCCACAACCACGGGCCGAGCGCGAGGAGGTTCGCCCACAACAGGTCGACCCAGTGTGTCACGTGGAACATCCAGGCGTCGGCGACGACCAGCTTCTCGCCTGCCCACGGGAGCTCGTGCTCCTTGGCATCGAACCCCCGCTCGGTCGCCGCCTGCCAGCGCCCGGCGTCGACCGGACCGCCGCCGTGCGGAACGAGGATGGCCGCGCCGGGGCTGCACACCCGGCCCTGCGGTACCGCCCGGACGTCGGCGCCGCCGCCGAGCGCGAGCGCGGCCTCCACCGCCGCCGGGGCGGCGATGAAGCCCGGCGGCAGCACGACGCCCCGTGCGGCGTGTCGCCACTGGGGCAGGCGCCCGTCGAGGAAGGTGCGCTCGGTCGCGGGGCCGAGCCCCTCCACGATGTCGCCGTCGTCCATGTCGGGCCAGCCTACCAGAAGCGGTACACGCGGATGGCGCTGCTCGACGCGATGGGCGTGAATGAAGCCTTGATCGCAGCGACGGCGTCGGTGTGCAGATCGTCGTCCTTGGCGCGCGCGTCGATGTGGACCACGAGGTAGCGCACGTCGGCCTCGCGCGCGGCGGCCTCGACGGCGGCACGAAGCGTCTCGGGTTCGGCGGCCGCGTTTTCCATCGCCGCCTTCCAGACCTTGCGCGAAGCGTTGTTGTTGGGGAAGTTGAGCGAGCCGGTCACGGGCTTGTGGTGCACGGTCTGCTCGTAGAGGTACGCCCGACCGCCGACCACCGGGTAGTTCATCACCGCGCCGTCGGGCTCGGCGGCGAGGGCGGTGATCTCGGGGGCGACGCTGCCGGACCAGTGCCCCGGGAGCGCGCGCGCCGGGGAGGCCAGGCGCAGCTCGGCGAGCGCCGCGACGACGAGCGCGGCGGCGAGCCGCGGGGAGCGCCCGGGCGCCCGCGCCGCGAGCACCGCGAGGGCCAGGGCCGTGAGCTGGGCCAGGCGCCACACCAGCGACAAGGAGCCGAAGCCCGGGAGCCGCTCGAGCGCGAGGTACGGGAGCGGCACCGCGCGACGCCCGGCCAGGATCACCGGCCCGCCGTCCGCGACCAGCACCGGCCCCATCGACAAGACCAGGGCGGCGAGGCCGGCGACCCACAGGACCGCGCTTCCGCGGCGGCGACGCAGCGATGCGGCCGCCGCCAGCAGCGGGACCCAGCCGAGGTACGCACAATGGACGAGCTCCTCGCCGTACCGCGAGAGCTCGTGGAAGTCGGGTGAACGGAAGTCGCCGGGGTGGACGAAGACCTCGGGATCGGCGGGGCCGATGGTCCGCCGGATCGTCGCGAGCTCCTTGTCGGTCTTGATGCCGACCACGTTGTCGCGCGCGGTGGAGCGGTCCAGGGCCACGGCGGCGGGACCCGCGGCCAGGAGCACCCCCCCGAGGCCCGCCGCCAGGAGCCACCCGCGGGCGCCGGGGCTCGCGAGCAGCAGCACGCCGAGCCAGAGGCCGGCCATCGCCCCGCTGTACGCGTGCCCGACGGCGCTCAGCGCGAGCGCGCCCGCCGCCAGCGCCGCGCGTCCCGGACCCGGGTCGTCGCGAAGGCGCGTGGCCGCCAACGCGGCGAGCGCCAACCACGTGGTGCCGCCGACCGCTTCGCTCGCCCCGTTGTGCAGGTGGGCCATCGCGATCGGCGCCGCCGCGTAGAGCGTGCCCGCCACGTAGCCGTTGCCCGCGAACCGTCGGCCGAGCGCGTGCGCGGCCAGGCCGGACGCCGCCACGTGCAGGTGTGCCGCGACGGCCCAGGCGATCGCCGGCCCCCACGCGAGGACCAGCGGCGCGACGAGCACGGCGTTGACCGGGTCGGCCGGCCAGAACGCGCCGCCCTCCGGGTGGTTGAGCAGGCCGCCGACCGCGTCGGGGAGGGCCCCGTCCCCGAGCCGGCCCGCCACGAACCAGAACGTCCACAACGAGTCGGCGAGATCGGTCCGGGGTGCGCCCGGCACCGCACCGATCGGCGCGAGGGCCGACGGCCACAACAGCCCGGTCGCGAGGGCCAGGTACCAGGCGATCGGCGCCAACCGGGAGAACGCAGGCGGAGGGGACGGCACGTTGCCCCCTCATACCATCCGTCGCGCGGCGCCGGCGGCGCGGGGACTTGTCCCTACGCGCTATGGATAACCCCCGGGAGAAGTGGCCCCGTGGCGGGGGGTGCACCACGGTTCGCGGCGGGTTCTTCACGGTGTGCTCAAGTTTTGAGCACGAGATTCTACCAGTGATTTCAACACTTTGTGGGATTCGCGCTTTCAGGTGCTCGGGGTGTCGACTTATCCATACCTGTGGAGAACTTCTGGCGTCGGCGGGGGTGGCCCGAGGGGGGGCGTCGGGATAGCGTCCGGCCGGATGGAGTTCCCCATGCGCGCCACGGTCCTGAGCTTCGCCCTCGCACTTGTCGCCGGTTGCCCCAAGCAGGACGCCGGTGCGGTGGCGGCGGCGCCGAGCGGTCCGGCGGCCGACGTTCCGGGCGATGCCGCTTCGCGCGCGTTCGCCGAGGCGCTGATGGGCAACCCCCTGCAGTCGTTCTCGCCGGACGACGGGGGCGGCGCCTCCTTCAGTTGGAAGAAGGTGGAGTTCTCCGGTGGCAACACGTGGACGGCCACCTCGGTGCTCAGCGCCGGCGGCGAAGACGTGGACTGCGAGGAGTCCGGAAAGTGGTCGATGGAGGCTGCCGAGTCGGCGACCCGCGCGACCGTCGTCCTGCAGACCGCGCAGAGCTCCTGCCCCGGCCGCGCGCAGGACAAGCAGTACCGCCTGCTCATGACCCGCGAGGGTGGTGGCTGGCAGGTCCTGTTCCGGTAGCAGTGTCGCGGCGGGCTTTCGCCTCCGCGGCCTGGGCCTTGGCGCTGGTGGCGCCTGCCTGTCGTTTCGATCCGCCGCAGCCCGATGTCGACGCGGTGCTGCCCGATGCCCCCGTTCCCACGGCGTGCGGCGGGGCCGCTGACGTCGACGGCGACGGGTGGCACGCGGCCGGGGCCGGCGGCCGCGACTGCGACGACGGCGACCCCGCGGTGGCCGACTGCGCCGTCGACTCGGGCGACGCACCCTGCGTACCGGTCGGCCCGGAGACGTGCGACGGCACCGACGAAGACTGCGACGGTTTCACCGACGACCCGTGGGTGCAGTTCGTCGCCGGCGCCGCGAAGGTGGTGGCCGCTGGCCGGCTGTTGGCCGACGGAGCCCCCGCCCTGGTCGTCGGCGAGGCCAGCGACCTGGCCGCGCAGGACGGCGCCGTGGCGATCTACGACCTCGACGGGGCGCTGGTGGTCCGCATCACCGGGCTCGACCAGTCGCCGTCCTTCGGGAGCCAGCTCGCGACCGGGCGCGACCTCACCGGCGACGGGGTCGAAGATCTCGTCGTCGCCGCCCCGTTCGCCGAGACGGGCGACGGCCCCAACTCCGGCCGCGTCTTCGTCTTCGCCGGGCCGCTCGACGCGACCACCACGCTCGCCGACGCGGTGGGGTGGTTCGAAGGCGGTGAGCTCGACGGCCAGCCCGGCGGGCAGCTCGCGGTGGCGCCCGACCTCGACGGCGACGGTCGCGACGAGCTCGTCGTCGGCTACTACCGCCACACCCTCGTCTTCTCGGGGGCGCCCGGGCCGGCCGCCCGGCGCGCCGACGCCTGGCTGGACCTCGAGCTGAACACCGGGGGCGGCCCCTGGCACTTCGCGAGCTGGCCCGACCACGACGGCGACGGCCGCGCCGAGCTCCTCGTCGGGATGGAGACCTACTCCGGCGGCGCAGGCCTCGTCGCGGCGGTGCTGAGTTCGGCGCCGACCGGCCTCGGCACGACCTGGACCGACGCCGCGCACCCCGGGCTCGGCAGCAAGCTCACCGTCGTCGACGGCGCGGTGTGGACGCTGAGCGGTACCACGCCGTTGCGACTCGACGACGGCGCCACCCTGGCCGTCGAAGCGGTGGCGCTCGCGGACGGCGGCGACCTCGACGGGGACGGGGCGGGCGACCTGCTGGTCGAGACCCCGACCGGCATCATCGCCCCCGGCGTACGCGAGGCGCCCTTCCCGGCGCACCTCCAGGGCGACCGCGACCTGTCCCCCGCCGACGACCTGGATGGGGACGCGGTCCCCGACCTGCGTCTGCGCATCGACGGGGGGGCCGCGCTCGGGTCGGGCGCCGGCCTGTTCCGCGCCCCGTGCGACGCCGACGGCGACGGCGTGAGCGGCGCGGACGGCGACTGCGACGACACCGACGCCGACGTGCTCCCCGGCGCCCACGACGTGGCCGACGGGATCGACCAGGACTGCGACGGCGCGGCCGACCTG
Organism: Pseudomonadota bacterium; assembly: GCA_005776735.1. Lineage (GTDB taxonomy): Bacteria > Myxococcota_A > UBA796 > UBA796 > SXON01 > SXON01. The sequence continues at coordinate 4,431 of SXOM01000577.1, read as the reverse complement.
CCGCTCGAAGCCCCGCTCGCGGTCGGGCTCGCCGAGGTGGTCGGGCTGGCCCGCACGAGCACGTCCGACGGGCTGGCGCTCGGCGCGGACGGCGCGGTGCAGGGCTACGGCGTGTGGGCCGACGCGGCCCCCACCGGCGTCACGCAGCTCGCCTGGGTCGGCGACGCCGGGGGCAGCGACGCGGTGGTCGGGGTGCAGACCGCGGCGGCCGCGTGGTTGTTGCCTCCGGGCGCGGTGGGCGACCCCGCGGCGGCCGCGCTGGCCTTCGTCGGGGACGGCGTGGGGCTGGCGCGGAGCGGTCCGCTCGGCACCGTCGGCGACCTCGACGGGGACGGTGTGGCCGACTGGCTCTTGAGCGCGACCGACCCGGTCGGGCACCGGCGGGTCGCCGTCTTCGCGGGCCCGGTCGCCGGTGGCGCCACGCTGGATGACGCCGCCACCCTGCTCCTGCTGCCCGACGGGTGGACGACGTTGACCCTCCCCCTGGCCGACGCGCCCGGCGACCTGGACCTGGACTGGGACGGCCACGCCGACCTCGTGGCGGCCAGCGCCGAGGCCTACTATGGCCAGGGGCGGGTGGGGATGTGGTCCGAGCTGGCCCGCGGGACGGTGGTGGCCGACGGTTCCGCGCGGGTCGACTGGTACGGCGAGCCGGGCGAAGCGCTCGGCCTCAGCCTCGTCGTGGCCGATCGGGACGGCGCCGGGTTGCCGGAGCTGCTCATCGGCACCGCCGACGGGGTGCGGGTCGTGCGGGGCGGGGCGTGCCCGGAGCTCTACGCCCGCGAGGACCTCCCCGCGACGTCGCTCGGCGTGGCCGACCTCGACGGCGATCGTCGTGGGGAGGCGTTCGGCCTGTACGACGGCTGGTTGTGGCGCGACGGCGCCGCGTGGCGCCCGGCGAACGTGCTCCTCGGCACGGGCGACTTCGGCGTGGTCTGGACCGCCGCCGACGGGGCCTGGCAGGCGAACGCGGCGGCGCCCTAGTGGTCAAGTACCTGGGGAGCAAGCGGCTCTTGTTGCCGCACATCCTGGACGCGGTGGCGTCGTTCGGCGAGGTGCGGACCGTCCTGGACCTGTTCTCGGGTACCGCGCGCGTCGGGCACGCGCTCAAGGGGGCGGGCTACCACGTCGTCGCCAACGACCACAACGCGTACGCTGGCACCCTGGCCCGGGCGTATGTCCAGGCCGATGCGCGGCGCTGGCGGTCCGAGGCCACGGCGCTCGTGGCCGAGCTCGACGCCCTCCCCGGTCGTGCGGGCTGGTTCACGGAGACCTACTGTGTGCGCAGCCGGTTCTTCCAGCCGCACAACGGCGCCCGCGTCGACGCCGTGCGCGACGCGATCGCCGCGATGCGCTTGCCCGCCGAGCTCGAGGCGATCGTGCTGGTCGCGCTGATGGAGGCCGCGGATCGGGTCGACAGCACCACCGGCGTCCAGATGGCCTACCTCAAGCAGTGGGCGCCCCGCTCCCACCGGCCGCTGCGGCTGCGCCTCCCCATGATCCTCGAGGGCGCCGGTGAAGCCACGGAGGAGGACGTCTTCGCGGTCGCCGGCCGCCCGGCCGACCTTGCCTACCTCGACCCGCCCTACAATCAACACCGCTACAACGCCAACTATCACATCTGGGAGACCCTGGTTCGCTGGGACCGCCCCGAGGTGTATGGGGTGGCGTGCAAGCGGGTCGACTGCCGCACGCGCCACAGCCCCTTCAACGGCCGGCGCACCGCGCTCGACGCGATGCGCCGCCTGCTGGCTTCGGTGCAGGCGCCGCGCCTGGTGGTGAGCTTCTCCGACGAGGGTTTCCTGGCCCGCCCGGACCTGGAGGCGCTCCTGGCGGCCCGGGGCCCGGTGCGCGTGCTCGCGCACGACTACAAGCGCTACGTGGGCGCGCAGATCGGCATCTTCAATCCGCGCGGCGAGAAGGTGGGGGCGGTCGGTCGGCTCCGCAACACCGAGTTCTTGTACCTGGTCGGGTAGGGGGTCCGAAGGGCGTTGCGCCGCGCCCGGCTGCTGCGAGCGGCCGTGGCCGGCGCGCAACGCGCGGCCTTCACGACGCGGGCCGCAACCCCTCGGCCGCCACCTGGTCCCACGTGCGCACCTCCGGCGAAGTACGACGCCCGCGCCATGCGTCGATCGCTTCGGCCCACGCCGCGTCGGTGGCGGTCCCCCCGAGCACGGTGCCCGCGTCGCCGACCAACGCCCGCGCGTCGCCGACGTCGGCGGACACGACCGGGGTGCCCTGCGCGCGGTACGCCAGCACCTTCAGCGGGCAGAACCACGGGGGCGCGGCGGCCGTGTAGGGCGCGAGCCCCACGTCGGCGGCGGCGATGACGTCGGCGACGGCGGGTTCGTCGAGCTGCCCCAGCGCCCGCAGCCGCGGGTGGGCGGGGACCCCTGTGGGGTCGCCGACGGCCAGGCCGACCGCGTGGGGGAGCCGGTCGAGCAGCGCCGGGAGCCGGTCGAGCCCCTGCCAGGCGCGGCCCGAGCCGACGTAGACCAGCACGTACGCTTCGCCGAGACCGAGCCGGTCGCGGGTCTGGTCCCGGTCGCCGCGGTGGCCCTCCACGCCGTTGGGCAGGTGGCGGACGGAGGTGCACCCGAGGTCGCGGAGCCAGTCGACCAACCACGTGCTCACGGCCACGACGTCCGGCGCGGCGAGGAGGAGGTCGCGCTCCCAGCCGCGCGCGTGGTCGGGGTCGGCCAGGACGCCGGCGCGGGCCCGCTCCTCGGCGAGCGGCGCGTTGACCTCGAGGACCCAGCGGGCGCCGGTCGCCGCGTGCACCTTCCAGCCGGCGTCGGAGTAGAGCGCGTGCCGCTCCCAGACGAGGTCGGGCCGCAGCCGCACCGCCAGGTCCACGCAGCGCCGCGCGGTGCGCACTTCGCGTAGCCCCTGGCGCGGGGCCCAGGTCGGCCAGCCGGCGCGCCCGCCCGCGTAGATCGGGACTGCGCTCGCGCCGCCGGATCCGCGACGGTCGACGGGCTCGACGCACACGATGGGCGCGCCGAGCGCCCGCGCGATGCCGCGCAGGTGCGCCGACGCCCCGGAGGGGCCGAGCGCGGGCACGCCGGGGTCGCCACAGAGCACCACGCGCCGCCCACCGACGCTCACAGGAGCAGGCATCGCTCGATGCGCAACAACTCCCGCTTCATGTCGAGCCCGCCGGCGTAGCCGACCAGGCTCCCGTCGCGACCGACGACACGGTGGCAGGGGATCACGATGGCGACCGGGTTGGCGCCGTTGGCCTGCCCGACCGCGCGCGCGGTGCTACCCACACGCGCGGCGAGCTCGCCGTAGGTGAGCGTGCGGCCCCACGGGAGCGTGCGCAGCGCCGCCCAGACCTTGTGCTGGAACGGCGTGCCGGGCGGGTTCACCGGCACGGTGAACTGGACGGCCTCCCCGGCCCAGTAGCGACCGAGCTCTTCGTCCAGGAGCGAGAACGTCGGGTGCGCCGGCGCCCGGCCCACCAGCTCGATCCGCGCGCGCCCGAGCTCGACCAGCGCGCCGCCCTCGTCGAGCGTCGCCAGCAGGGGCCCGACCGGGGAAGCGTAGGTGCGGCGCAACTGCGGGGCCATCGCGGAAGCGTATCGCCTTCCGCGCGCCACGCGGGGCGGGGCGGTGCTCGAACGGCTCGCCTTGGAGCTCGCCGCCTCCGGTATCGGCCTGCGCTGACCCGCCCAGCAACGTCGCCAAAAGAACGTCGCCGCCGGAGTGTCCCCCGGCGGCGACGATGGGCGGCGGGGCGCCCCCGGGGCTCAGCTACACCCGCTCGTGCTCCCGCAGCTCACGCACTTGAGACATGCGCCGTTGCGGACCATGGTGAGCGCGCCGCACTCGGGGCAGGAGTCGCCCTCGTAGCCGCGGGCCTTGGCGTCGCGGATGAGCTGCAGCTTGAGCTTGGCCGGAGCGACCTTGATCGGCGTGCCGCCGTTGGCGTGCACCGCGGGGGCCGCGGTGACGGCGCCGGCCATGACGCCCGGGTGAACCGGGGCCGCGTCCACGTCGACGGGGGTGTCCGACAACATGACGTTGCGCACGCCGACCTCTTCCTCCTCGTTCCAGCGCGTCTCTTCGCCGGACTTGTGGAGCGTGTCGTGGCGGAGCTGCTCCTCCTCGACGTGCGCGAGGTCGTTGCGACCCAGGTAGTTCACCGCGAGGTCGCGGAACATGTAGTCGATGATCGACGTGGCCATCTTGATGCGGTCGTGGCCGCGGACCGGGCCGTTGGGCTCGAACCGCGAGAAGACGAACTGGTCGACGAACTTCTCCAGCGGCACGCCGTGCTGCAGGCCGATGCTCACCGCGATGGCGAAGCTGTTCATCAACGAGCGGAAGGCGGCTTCGGCATCACGATCGGCGCCTTGCGACTCGATGGGCCGGAGAATGGCTTCGTGACAGTCGACGCCGACCTCAGCCTCTAGCTGCCATCAGGGC
>SXOM01000576.1 GCA_005776735.1 Pseudomonadota bacterium | reverse complement strand
GCCTCGGCGGCGCGCCCGGCCCGCAAGAGCGCGTACGCCGCGGCGAGCGGAGCGGCGGCCACCTACGCGCCGAGCGGCCGCTCGATGACCCCGAGCGCGAGGCGGGCCGCCTCTTCTTCGAGGGCGGCCGGCACGGCGACCTCGCCGGCGTCGAGCTCCTTGCGCGCGACGTACTCCAGGCCGAGGCCCAGGAGCAGGAAGTGCAGGAGCACCGGCTCGGGGCTCCCCAGGTTCGAGACGATGTTGAGCGGGTGGCCGTCGGCGAGCACGGTGACGCGCCGCCCGCCCGGGAGCGTGTACCGCACCACGCGGGCGCCGATCTGGTCGACCGTGGTGGCGTTGTTGCGCAGCCACGCCACGTCGATCTCGTCGCCGCCGTGGCCGGCGCTCAGGACGATGCTGCCGTCGGGCATACACGCCAGCTCGGCGGGGCCGAGGGTGTTCTGGCGGCCGGTGGCGGTGACCACGATGCGGGCCCGCTTGAGCGCCGGCACGGCGTCGGTGGTGGCGAGGCCGTCGTAGTGGGCGACGAGGCGCCGGACGGGGTCGAGCTCCGCCACTTCGACCGTGGCCCCCGCGGCGCGCGCAAACGAAGCGACACCCGCGCCCACCGGCCCGTAGCCCACCACCAGGACCATGCGCCCCGACAGGTGCTGGCCGGTGAGCTGGGTGAACGCCGGCCACAACCCTTCGCCCACGCCACGCCGGCTCTCGATCGCCGGCTTGAGCCGCCCGTCGTTGATGTTGAGCACCGGGAAGGGGAGGGGCAGGCGGTCGCGCAGGACGCTCACGCCGGACCGCGTGATCTCCACTCCGCCGCGTGGGCACTGCCCGTCGTCCAACAACGCCGAGCCGAGGCGAAAGCCCACGTCGGCGAAGAGCATGGGCTCCGCGGCGACGGTCGCGGCGACGCCGTCGCGGGAGCCGCGCCCGGTGTGGACCTCCAGATCGAGCGTGCGGAGGTACTCGACCACGCCCGGATCGGTGGTCGCGGGGTTGGCTGCGCTCACGACCCACCGCCCGCCGCCGAGCACCAGCTCGCGGATGAGCGCCAGGGTGATGGTGGTGAGGTGCAGGTGCACGCCCACCGTGAGCCCCTCGAACGGTCGGGACGCCGCCCAGCGCGTGCCGAGGCCCTGCAGGACCGGGAAGAAGGCGTCGATGCGGGCGAGCTCGGCGCTGACGCGCGCGGTGTCGGACATCCGCGCAGGCTATCGCGGGCCGAGCCCCGTCGCCCCCGCGCCGGGACCCGCCGCCGGACCGGCCGCTCGACGCTGCCGGTCGCGGTGCGTCCTAGAAGTTGACCTGGGCCCCGAGTCCGAACGTGGCGATGGGCGCGTCGATGTCGATCCCGTCCTCGGTGCCGACCAGGCCCGAGGCGTCGATGTTCTCGTTGGGATCGAGGTGGTAGCTGAAGTGGAACTCGCCCGTCTGCCCGTAGTAGGCGCCGACGTAGGCGTTGAGGCTCAGGAAGGTGTTGACCTTGGTGGAGACGTCCAGCCGCGAGACGTAGCTCTGGTCGCTCAGGTTCCCCAGGGTCGAGGCGGTGAAGCTCGTGTCGTTCCAGCGACCCGGCGACGGGACCGCGACGTACACGCCGGCGTAGTGCCGGCCCGTGTAGAACGGTTGGTAAGCGCCGCTGAGGAACAACCACGGCAACAACGTACCGTCGTCGTAGCCCGCCCCATTGTAGAAATACTCGGCGCCCACGTACACGGTGTCGTCGTCGTTGACCTTGATGCCGAGCTCTGCGCCGGCCACCACCTGGGGGATCCACTCGTCCGACCGGTCGACCTCCTCCGGGAACTTCAGGGCATCCTCGGCCGCCCCGCTGATGAAGTCCTCGACCGTGAGGTCGGGGAGCGCGTCGATGTCGAACCGGCCGTCGTAGTACAGGCTGTCGTCGCCGTGTTTTGCGCCCGCCTCGACGTGTACGTCGATCGGGCCGAGTCCGGCGGAGATGTCGGCCCCCAGGCGCACCGGGTCGCCCTTGCGGGCCGCGGCGGTGAGCGCGAGCTCGGAGGGGCCGATGACCCACTCCGTGCGCAGTGCGCCGCCGATCTGCCCGAAACGATCGGCGCCTTCGAAGTTGCCCACCGCGTACAGGTTGGCGCCGATGGCTTCGATGGGGACGTGCACCTTCAGCAGCGTCACGCCGGTGCGTTCGTCGAACACCGCGACGTTGAGCGCGTCGAGTGCCTGCTGGTTCATCATGTCGGTGGGGTTCCAGAACCGCCCGCTGCCCCACTTGATGCGTTGGCGGCCGGCGGTGATGAACACCCGGTTCGAGACGTCGAACTTGAGCCAGAGCTGGTCGAGGGTGACCGAGCCGGGCTCCAGGGTGTTGCCGTAGCTGTCGGTGTCGCCCTCCTGGATGGCGAAGTCGTAGCGCAGGCGCGCCTGGGCAAAGCCGCGCACGCGGTCGTTGGGGCGGACGTCGGTGAACAGGTCCAGCAGGTTCGGTGACGAATACGGTGTCTTCTGGAACGAGGTGTCCTCGTTGAGCGACGCGCTCGCGCGGAGGTACAGCTTGCCGCCGATGGTCAGCCGCTCGTCGGCTCGGCCGATGCGGGAGAAGATGTCGCCGTCGCTGGTCTCGGTGATGGTGACGTCGCCCAGGTCGGTGCCGCTCGGCGCCGCGGCGGACGCGGTGTCGCCACCCCCGAAGAGCGCGTCTTCGTCGGTGCTGCCGCCGAACAACGTGTCCTCGTCGACACTCGGCGCCGGCTCGGCGGGCGCGGGGGGCGGCGGCGCGGGGGTCGGCGGCGCGGGGGGCGCCGGGTCGTCG
>SXOM01000575.1 GCA_005776735.1 Pseudomonadota bacterium | reverse complement strand
GTTCCCTTGCACCAACCGCGGCCGGCCCCCCAACCCAACCGCACGGGGGTCTGCGGGTCGCTCCCCACGATGGGACACCCCGGTTGTTGACCGCCTCCCCCGTCCGCCGCCGAGCCGCGCCCGCAGCCCGGGGTCGAGCTTCCAGATGAAGCCGTCCAGGAGGTAGTGCGCCAGCTGCGGCACCGCGAGGAGCGCGGTGGCGACGGGCCCGACGCCGTCGGGGAGCGCGACCGCGGGCAGGTGCTCCTGCCATACCAGGCCATCCCAGGCCAGCTCCTCCACCAGCGCCAGGCCGAGCGGCACCGCGGCGAAGAGCGCGAGGGCCGGGAGCACGGGCCCCGCGAGCGCGGGTGCGCCGTCGGGGAGGCCGGGCGCGGGGCGCGAGGTGTGCCAGACCAGCGCGAGGTACGGGATGCCGTGGCCGAGCACGTTGGCGGTGGTGAACGCGAGGTCGCCGCGCGCGAGCAGGATGCCCCCGAGCCAGTTCACCGCGGTCGCGACGAACCACAGGTCACCACCGGGGTTCGGCCGCCCGTCGCGGAGCCGGAGCGCGCCGTGGGTCAGCACCAGGGCAAGCGTGAGCCCCGCCGCCGGAGGGAGCACCCAGGCGGGCAGCGGTTGGACGAAGTCGTCGGCGGTGAACCACGCGAAGGGGCGACCGTGCACGTGCCAGTGGAGGATCGCGTACGCACACACCGCCTGGATCGCGAGGCGCTCGACGTGGCCGCCCAGGTCGCGCCCCGGGAGGCCCGCGCGCGCCCGGTAGAGCATCGCGAAGCCGAGCTGTTGCCGGATGAAGTGGAAGACGGCGACGTAGGCGAGGACGGTCCAGAAGCGGGCGGGCTGCAGCGCGGTGACCAGCGCGGTGGCGCCGAGCGCGGCGAGGGGGATCGACCACAACAGGCCCGCGCGGACACGCCGCGCTTCGGGGTCGAGCCAGGTACGCCACAGCGTGCTCCAGACGTGCGCGACGTCGACGCCGACCACGAGCACCACCCAGGCACCCAGGCCGACCGCGGCCCCGGCGGGCCACAGCGGGGCGGCGACCCCGGACAGGCCGAGCGGCGCCAGGACGAAGCACGCGTCCCACCCGGGTGAACGCAGCCAACCGCGCGCCGGGGGGCTCACGCGCCGACCAGCCGCGTGCGGACGCGGGCCGCGGCGGCGACCCCGTGGGTGCAGGCCTCCTCGAACAGTGACATGCCCGAGAGGTCGGTGTGGGCGCGCTCTACGACGCCGCTCGGCGCGAGCAGCGGGTCGAGGACCGGGACGCCGCGCGTGTCGAGGGCGTGCAGGCCCACCGTGGGGACGACGGTGCCGTGCCCGAAGCGGCACACCCGCGCCGCGGTGACGATGGACCGGAGCCGCGGGTGGGCGACCTCGAGCTCGGCCAACGCCAGCTCGGCGGCGTCGGCGTCGGGGAGGTCGCGCAGCGCCGCGCGGTCGTCCATGGGACGGAACCAGGTGAGCGTGCTCGGCCCCGAGCGCCGCCACGCGGTGTGGCCGAAGTGGGCGTTGTCGACGTAGCCGAGGCCATCCGCCGCGTAGATCACCGTGTCCCAGGCGGTGCGGACGCCGCGGCCGCCGGGGGGGGCGCTCACGTCGAGCTGCACGGTGAGCCACGGCGCCGCTTCGGGGGTGACCGGCGCCGCGGTTCCGAGCAGGAGCGCGGCCACGGGGGTCGGCACCGCGAGGATGACGGCGCGCGCACGCAGGCCGCGGATCGTGGGGTCGTCGGCCTGCTCGAACCACACCCGTCCGTCGGGCTCGACGGCGCGGACGATGGCGCCGGTCGTGGGCGGGGAGGGGAGGCGCTCGCGGAGGCGGTGGACGAGCCAGCCGTTGCCTTCGGGCCACGTCAGGACGTGGGTGCCGAGGCCCGGGTCGGCCGGGTCGGGCCGCCGCGCGGCGAAGTAGTGCAGGCCCGCCCACGCGCTGACGCGGTCGGGCCGCACGCCGAAGTCGTCACGGCACGCGTACTCCAGGGTCCAGCGGAACGCGGGCGCGTCGAGCCCCTGGGCGTCGAGCCACGCGGCGAACGAGAGGTGTGCCAGGGCGCGGAGCTCGGGGTCGAGCGAGCTCGCCGCCACCGGGATCGCGAACGCGGGGCGCCCATCGGCCCCCACGCGGGCGCTCCACGCCGCCACGAGGGCGGCGAACGCGTCGCGCTGGCGCACGTCTTCCGGCGTCGCCACGCCGAGCGGCCACAGCTCCTCGACGAACTGCCCGCCCACGAACAGGCGCTCCTCGGGGGCGTTGCACAGGGCGGCCTGGGCGTAGTGCGGCCGCCCATCGGAGGTGAACGATTCGATGACCCCGAGCTCGTGGAGCAGTTCTCGCACCGCGACCGCTTCGGGGGAAGGCAGCGTGAGGTAGTGCGCACCCAGGGCGGCGCCGTGGCTCGCCCGCGCCGTGCCGCCCTCCGCGTCACCGAGCTCCAGCACGCGGACGGCGAGGCCCGAAGCGCGGAGCGCCAAGGCGGCGCTCAGCCCGGCGACGCCCGCGCCGACGACGACCACGTCGGTGGACTCCCCCGCGGCCGGGCGCCCCACGAGCGGGGTCCGCACGCGGTGGCCGCGTGCCATCGACTCGGCCGCCACCG
>SXOM01000083.1 GCA_005776735.1 Pseudomonadota bacterium | reverse complement strand
CATTGGGCGCGGGGAACGCGGGCGTGGGGGCGGGCGTCGTCGGCGCGGGGGCGGGTGGCGCGGCGGCGGGCGGCGGCACCGCGGCAGGTTCGCCGGGGCGCACGACCTTGACGTCGATCACCTCGATCGGCGCGGGCTTGACCACCTGCACCTCGACCGGGCGTGGCGGGGGCGCGGGGCCGGTCGGGGTGATGTCGCCGCCGGGCGCGCCCTTCTTGACCACCTCGACGTCGAACACCGGGGGGGCCGCCGGCGGGGTCGGTGCGGGCGTCGTCGTGGGCTCGCCCGGCGCGGGCGCGGGGGCGTCGCCGGTGTCGGTGTCCTGGGTGGGTGCGGGGTCTTCGGCCCACGCCAGGCTCGCGACGAGGAGCAGCATCGCCTCTACTCTAACCCCGATCGAACATGACGCCGCGCCCGAGAATTCCCGCAGGATCCACCCTCGCCTTGAGCTGACGCCACCCGTCGAGCACCGCGGGCGGCACCATCAGCGCGAGGTGGGCCTTCTTGAGCCGCCCGATGCCGTGTTCGCCGCTGACGGTCCCGCCCATGGCCACGGCGGCCCGGGCGAGCTCGAAGTACAGCGCGCGCGCCCGCCCGAGCTCCTCGGCGTCGCGCGGCAGCAGGTTCAGGTGCAGGTGGCTGTCGCCGATGTGGCCGAAGCAGACCGCAGCCATCGGTACGGCGTCGTAGAGCGCCAGCAGCTCGCCCAAGCGGTCGTGCGGCACCGCGAAGTCGGTGCCGACCTTCTGGACGCCGTTGTGCGCGATGATCTCGTTCACGAGCGCGGGCACCGCGTGGCGGAGCGCGTGCAGGCGGTGCAGCTGCGTGTCGTCGGTCGCGACCACGGTGTCGTCCACGAGCGCGCCGACGTCGGTGAGCAGCTCGAACCACGGATCCAGGGGCGGCTCGCCGTCGTGTTCGATCTCGAGCATCACCGCGCAGTCCGCGGCGGGCACCTCGGGCAGCCGACCGCGCACGAGGTCGAGCGCCCGCCGGTCGAAGCTCTCGATGGCCCGCGGCCCCAGCGCCCGCGCGCGCGGCAGGAACGCGAGGAGGCTCTCGCGCGTGGGCAGGAACACCAGCATCGCGAGGACCGCCGGCGGCAACGGCGCGAGCCGCAGCCGGGCGCGGGTGACCACCCCGAGCACCCCTTCGGACCCGATGAGGAGGTCGAGCAGGTTGGTGGCCGGGTAGAGTCCGGCCGCCGTCTTGACGTGCGGCTCTTTCCACTGCGGGACCGGCCACGGCAGGGGCGTGGAGCGGTCGGCCTGGACCACCGTGCCGTCGGCGAGGACCGCCTCGACCCACTCCACCCACGGCCGCATCGGCCCGTACTTGAACGTGCGCGAACCGCTCGCGTTGCACACGATGGCGCCGCCGACGCTGCACTCGTGCCGCGAGGTGGGGTCGGGAGGGAAGAAGCGCCCCGCGGCCTCCACGTGCGCCTGAAACTCGCCCAACAGCACGCCGGCGTCGACCTCGTGGAGCGAATGCACGGTGGCGAGCTGCTCGGTGGACAGGATCGCGCCGCCCATCGGCACCGGCCCGCCGGTCGTCGACGTGCGGCGGGCGCTCACCGTGACCGGGAGCGCCTGGGCCTGGCAGTCGCGGAGGAGCTCGGCCACCTCGGCGGTGGTGCGCGGCCGGTAGAGCCGTTCGGCGTGGCCGCGCAGGTTGCTTGCGTCGCGCAGGTAGCCTTCGAGGACGGCGGGGTCGGTGACGGGGACGATCACCCCGGCGAACTATCCCGGGGCCCCGCGCCGCGACCGGGCGGGGCGGCGGCCGGGTCCGGCGCGCGGGGCGCAGCGAGGTCGTCAGTCGCCGGAGGGCGGGGCTGCCGCCACAGCGGCGGGGCGCCGGGCGGCCTCGGCCGCCGTCCAGCCGGTCGCGCGGCGCCCCCTGCGCTCTCACCCCGCGACCGGCCGCACGCGCCCGACCCGCAAGAGTCGCTCCAGGGCGCCCCACGCGGCGTCGACGCGCAGGTCCTCCATGCACGCGAAGTGGCCCCGGGGACAGGACGGGCGGCCGTAGGGGTGGCAGGGGGCGCACGGCGTGGGGTGGTGGACCGCGCGGTGGCCGGTGAAGTCGAACTGCGCCGCCGAGGTGCTCCCGAACAGCGCGAGCGTGGGCACCCCTCGCGCCCGCGCGATGTGCATGGGCCCGCTGTCGTTGGCGACAAACGCCGCGCACCGGTCGGCGAACGCACCCAACAGCGCGAGGTCGACGCGGCCGGTGAGATCGCGCGCGGACTGCACCCGCGAAGTGATCGCCGCGGCGAGTGGCGCCTCGGCGGCCGATCCGGTCACCAACGGAACGAAGCCCGCGTCGGCGGCGCGCTCGGCCAGCGCGGCGAACCGCTCCACGGGCCAACGCTTGGTGGCCCAGTTGGCGCCCGGCGCGATGCCGAGCACGGGGGCGCCGGCGGGCACCCCACGCTCGGTGAGGACGGCGGCCAACGCCGCGGTCTGGGCGTCGGAGACGCGGTAGGCGAGGACGCCGCGAGGCACCGGGCGCCCGAGCAGCGCCTCGACCGCGTGGTGTGACCGGTCGGCGAGGCGCACGCGCGGGACGAACCGGCGGAGGCCGGCCCTCACGAGCAGATCGTCGAACCAGGGCCGACGTTGCCACACGCCGACGGGCCGGTGTGGCAACAACCAACGCAAGGCCCGGCTCCGCAACGACTGGTGCAGGTCGAGGAGCGCGTCGGCGTCGAGCTCGCGGAGGCGTCGGGCGAAGGCAAGGAGGCCCTCGTCGTCGCCAAGCGTCACCACCCGGTCGACGTGGGGGTTGGATTCGGCCACCGGCGCCCACCGCGCCCGGGTCGCCAGCACCACCTCGGTGGCGGGGCACGCCGCCTTCAGCGCGCCGAGCGCCGGCGTGGTCAGCACCAGGTCGCCCACCGAGCCGAACCGCAGCGCCAGGACCCGGGTGGGCGCCTTCACGGCGTGGGCTCGTCCGCGGCGGAGCGGTGGCGCCAGACCTGGCGGAGCCGGACCGGCCAGCCGGTGCGCGTGCCCACGCTGGGGAGCTTGCGCGTGGTGTCGCGCTCGAAGTGGGTCTTCAGGCCGCGGCCCATCTTTTCGTCGGGGACCACCGCCCAGTCGAATTCCGCGCCGATGGCGTCGTCGATGCGGTCGGCGTCCTTGGAGTAGGGGCCGTGCCGGTAGTCGATGTCCCACAAGCAGATGAGCGCGAACGAGGGCTCCTTGCCCGCGAGCACCAGGTACCAGGGTGCGTGCGGCGCGAGCACCCGCCCGTCGAGGGCGCCGATGGCGTGGACCAGGTCGGTGACCGCGGCGGTGTCCTCGGCGTTGGGCACGAAGCGGTCGAAGGTGCGCTGGGAGTCGGTCCACGCGGTGAGGGGCGCCTGGCCGACGGCGATGCGGGTGCGCAGCCGGCCGAAGTCGGTCTGCCACACCGCCAACTGAAGCGCGACCAGGACGGTGGCTGCGATCCGTGCCCACGGCGCCCGGAGCGCCGGGATGGCCACCGCGGGCAGGAGGCTGAGCACCCAGAAGCCGGGGATGAGCACGTTGAGGAACCCCCCGGTGTGACCACGCATGAGCGAAACCACGCCAAGGGTCGTGAGCGCGACGCCGGCCCAGTACGCGCGCCTCCACGCCCAGGCTGGCGCGGCGAAGCACAGCGCGGTGGTGAACGGCAACGCCCAGAACAGCTCGAGCTGCGCACCAGGGAACAGCCGCTCGGCGTCCTGCCCGTGTGCCGCCGGTACGAGCACCAACCACGTGAAGAAGCGCCCCCCCGTGGCGAGGGTCATCGCGGCGAGGAACACCAACGCCGGGCCGGCGCTCGCGGCCACGAAGCGGAGCGCCGCCGCCCGGCCGTGCGTGCGCCAGCACCACGCGAGCATCGGGACGCCGAGCAGCGCCGCGTGCTGCTTGGCGGTGAACGCCACCGCGAGCAGGAGCCCGCTCCCGATGATCCAGCGCCCGCCCAGCGGCATGGTGACCAGCGCCCAGGCGAGGAACGCCAGGGACAACGAGTCGGTGCGGACGAGGTCGTAGAAGGTGCCGCCGTCGTCCCAGCACGCGGCGAACAGTCCCAGGGTCGCCACCGCCAGCGGCCAGGAGGCGCCCTCCCGCCGGGCCCCGAAAACCAACGCGCCCGCGGCGGCGAGCGCGGCCCCGATGCTCACGCCGCGGCCGAGCGTGTAGCCGAGCGGGAACAGGTGCCCGAGCGCGCCGAGCGTCCACGCATGCAGGGGCGGGTAGATGAACGGGATGTACTCGACCGTGGGCTCGCCGTAGAGCTCGAGGCCGTCGCGCGCGCGCATCGCCGAGACGAGGGTGGCGCCCTCCATCCACTCCAGGTCGCCGGGGTAGCCCAGGCGCACGGCCATGGCCTGCGCCACCGCCCAGACGACGGGCACCGCCGCCGCGAGCGCGACGAGGCCCGCGGCGAGCTCCAACCAGCGCAGGCGTGCGGCCGACATCACCGCGCGCGTATTCCGGACCTCAGCCGCCGGCCGCCTTGAGCATCACCGCGCTGAGCCGCGACGTGAGCCCGGCGACGTCCTCGACGTGGCCCTCGGCGAGCTGCGCGTAGTCGTGCAGCAGCCGCGCGAGCGGCTCGGCCTCGGCGGTGTTGCCCTCGCGGTGCAGGACCACGAGCTTCTTCACCAGCACGTGCTCGGGGTTGATCTCCAGCACCCGGCTCGCCTTGGGCCCGCCGCCCTGCCGGCTCGCGCGGAGGATGCGCTCCATGTTGCTGGACACGTGCCCCTCGTCCACGAGCACGCTCGGGCTGTCGGTGAGGCGGCGGCTGGGACGCACGCCCGAGACGAGGTCGCCGAGGAGGGTCTTGACCCACTCCGCGAACGGCTCGGCCTGCTTGCGGGCCTCGTCGGCGATCGGGTCGTCGTCCTGGTCGAGCTCGCCGCGCGAGACCGACTTGAGCGGCACGCCGTCGAACTCGGTGAGGTTCATGACCACCCACTCGTCGACCGGGTCGCTCAGCAGGATGACCTCCCAGCCCTTCTTGCGGAACGCCTCGAGCTGCGGCGAGACCCGGAGCCGCCCGAGGTCCAGCCCGGTGAGGTACCAGAGCTCCTTCTGGCCGTCCTTCATGTCGGCCTTGATCTGGGCGAGGTCGCGCCACTCGTCGCCGCCGGCGGTGGTGCGGAAGCGCAGCAGCGGCGTGATCGCGTCGGCGTTGTCCTTGTCTTCGGCCGCGCCCTCCTTGAGCGTGACGCCGAAGGTGTTCCAGAACTCGGTGTAGGCCGCGACGTCTTCGCGGCCGAGCTCGCGCAGGCGGCGGAGCACCCGCTTGACCACCTGGTTCCGGATCGAGCGGAGCACCGGCGTCTGCTGCAAGAGCTCGCGGCTGACGTTGAGCGAGACCTCGGGAGCGTCGATGACGCCCTTCACAAAGCGCAGGTAGCGGGGCAGGAACTGGTCGGACGTCTCCTGGATGAGCACCCGCCGCTGGTACAGGCGCACGCCGCGCTTGGCGTCAGGGTAGTCCAGGTCGAACGGGCGCTCCTTCGGGAAGAAGAGCACGGCCTGGTACTCCAGGGGCGCCTCGGCGCGGAAGTGGAGCCACGCCGCAGGGTCCTGCCACTCGTTGAGCGCCTGCTTGTAGAACGCCTTGTACTCGTCCTCGGTGACCTCGGCGGGGTCGCGCGTCCACAACGCCTGGTCGGGGTTGAGCTTCTCGCCGTCGAGCAGCACCGGGTAGGCGACGAAGCCGCTGTGCCGCTTGACGATGTCCTTGAGCTTCCAGGTGTCCAGGAACTCGGTGGCGTCGCTGCGCAGGTGGAGGGTGACCGCCGTGCCCCGCGTGTCCCGGCTGCCCGGCTCGAGCGTGTACTCGCCGGTGCCGTCGCTGGTCCACATCACCGGCTCGGCGCCCGGCTCGGCGCGGAGCGTGTGCACCTCGACCTGGTGGGCGACCATGAAGCTCGCGTCGAAGCCCACGCCGACCTGGCCGATG
>SXOM01000574.1 GCA_005776735.1 Pseudomonadota bacterium | reverse complement strand
GCGCGCGTCGGCCCCGAGCACCGGCAGGACGTCGCCCGGGCGCAGCCGCCACGCGGGCGCCGGAACGCTCGCGGCGCCGGGGCCAGCCACCGGCGCGGCCAGCTTGGGCGCGCACGACAGGAGCAGGAGGAGCCCGACCACGCCGGACTACCCGACCTCGAGATCGGCGTGCACCGGGGCATGGTCGCTGAGGCCCGCGGTGCGCTCGATCGAGACCGCGCGCACCTTGACGTTCGGCGTGGCCCAGATGTGGTCGATGCGCCAACCTACGTCGTTGGCCCGGGCGTTCCCGCGGTTGGACCACCACGAGTACGCCTGCGACTCCGGGTTGAGCTCGCGGAACACGTCGCGCCAGCCCCGCGCCACCAGGCCGTCGAGCCACGCCCGCTCGTGGGGGAGAAAGCCGGAGTTCTTTGCGTTGCTCGTGGCGTTCTTGATGTCCTTCTTCGTGTGGGCGATGTTGATGTCGCCGCATACGAGGGTGGGCCGGCCGGACCGGAGGAGCCCGTCGAGCCATGGCGCCACGTGCGCCATGTACTCCTCCTTCCACGCCTGGCGGTCGGGGCCCGACGAGCCCGAGGGCATGTACACGCTCCACACGTCGAGCTGGGGGAGGTGGACGCCGACGGCGCGCCCCTCGGCCTCGCCGCGTGCGTGGCCGTTGCCGACGGTGAACCGGGCTTCCGGCGCGCGTGCCCAGACCGCCGTGCCGGCGTAGCCCTTCTTCTCCGCGGGGTTCCACTGGACCGACCAGCCGGCGGGGCGCCACAGGTCGCCCGCGCTCTCTTCGTCGGCGCGCACCTCCTGGAGGCAGAGGACGTCGGGCGCGGCCCGCGCCAGCCAGTCGGAGAAGCCCTTGCGCTCGGCGCTGCGCAGGCCGTTGACGTTGAGGGTCGTGATCCGCATCGCAGCCGGCCTAACGCCTCCGCCGCGGTGCCGTGCGGCGTCCGCCCGGCGTGCGGACTGGCCTACGGCACCGCCCAACCGGGCCTCGCCGCCGCGACCGGTGGGGCATAAGCGCGGCCGATGGACACCGACCTGCGCCTGGACGCCGACAACGCCGCCTACCTCGAGGAGCTGTACGCGCGCTTCCGGGCCGATCCCGCCTCGGTCGACGTGGCGACGCGCGCGCTGTTCCAGGGGATGGGCGGCGGGCTCGCCCTGGGGCCGACGGTGCCGCCGCGGAGCATCTTCTCGGCCGGCCCTGCGCCCGGGAGCGCCGCCGACCACGAGAGCGTCGACCGGCAGGCGAAGGTCGCGCGCCTCATCAACTCCTACCGAGTTCGCGGTCACGATGCGGCGCAGATGGACCCGCTCGGGCTGGAGGCGGGAAAGCCGCACCCGGAGCTCGACCCGGAGTACTTCGGCCTGGGCGAGGCCGACATGGACGTCGTGGTGTCGACCACGCCGATGCACGGGATGCCCGCGCACGCCAAGGTGCGCGACATCCTCGCCCGCCTGCGCGAGCTGTACTGCGGCAGCATCGGCGTCGAGTACATGAACATCCGCGACGTCGCGCAGAAGAGCTGGGTGGTGGAGCGCTTCGAGACGCGGCTCGGCAAGCCGGGGCTCGACCCCGCGGCGGAGGTGCGGGTCCTGGAGGGCCTCACCCGCGCCGACGTGTTCGAGAGGTTCCTCGGGGTGAAGTTCCAGGGGTACAAGCGGTTCTCGATCGAGGGGGGCGAGTCGGCGATCCCCGCGTTGGAGTTGTTGTTCGACCTGGCGGCGGCGCAAGGGGTGCAGGAGGTGGTGCTGGGCATGGCGCACCGCGGGCGCCTCAACGTGCTGATGAACCTGCTGAAGAAGCCCGCGGGGAAGATGTTGGCGGAGTTCGCCGGTCAGACGGGTGACGACGGCACGGGCTCCGGAGACGTGAAGTACCACCTGGGGTACAGCTCCGACGTCACGACGCTGAGCGGGCGGCGGCTGCACGTGGGCCTGTGCTTCAACCCCTCGCACCTGGAGGCGGTCAACCCGGTCGCCGAGGGCCGCGTCCGCGCCAAGCAGGACCGCCTGGGCGGCGACGCCCGACGCGTCGTGCTGCCCGTCCTGGTGCACGGCGACGCCGCGGTCGCCGGGCAGGGCGTGGTCTCCGAGGTCCTCAACCTCTCCGATCTCGACGGGTACCGGACCGGCGGCACCCTCCACCTGGTGATCGACAACCAGATCGGGTTCACCACCACGCCCACCGAGGGTCGCTCCACCCCGTACAGCACCGACGTCGCGAGGATGCTCGGCATCCCCATCTTCCACGTCAACGGGGAAGACCCGGCGGCGGTGGCCCACGTGGTCGAAGTGGCCGTCGAGTGGCGCCAACGGTTCGGCCGCGACGTGGTGATCGACCTGTACTGCTTCCGCCGCCACGGCCACAACGAGACCGACGAGCCGCAGTACACCCAGCCGTTGATGTACCGGCGCGTCGCGGAGCACCCCGGCGTGCGCGAGGGGTACCTGCGCAAGCTCATCGCCGCCGGGCGCATCAGCCGCGCGGAGGCCGACAAGATGGAGTCGGGCTTCCGCGCCGAGCTCGACGCCGCGCTGCGGGCGGTGCGGACGTCGCCCCACGCCGAGGTGCGCTCGGCGCTGCGGGGCCTGTGGTCCAACTACCACAGCGGCAACCCCGATCACGTCGACACCACCGTGCCGATCGCGCGGCTGCGCGAGCTGTTGGGCGCGCTCAACCGGCTGCCGGAGGGGTTCAACCTGCACCCCAAGCTGAGCCGCTCCGTGTACCGGCTGCGGGAAGAGCAGGCCGCGGGCACCAAGCCCCTCGACTGGGCCGCGGCGGAGCTCCTGGCCTACGCGAGTATCGTGACCGAGGGCAACCGCGTGCGCCTGAGCGGACAGGACGCGCGGCGGGGCACCTTCAGCCACCGCCACGCGGTCGTCCGCGACCAGACCACCGGCGCGAGCTGGTGCGCACTCGACCACATCGAGGACGGGCAGTCGAGGTTCGAAGTCTACAACTCGCTGCTGTCCGAGACGGCGGTGCTCGGGTTCGAGTACGGGTACTCGCTGGACTACCCGGACGCGTTGGTGTTGTGGGAGGCACAGTACGGCGACTTCGCCAACGGGGCGCAGATCATCATCGACAACTTCATCGCGTCGGGAGAGTCCAAGTGGAACCGGCTCTCCGGCCTGGTGCTGTTGTTGCCGCACGGGTACGAGGGGCAGGGCCCCGAGCACTCCAGCGCCCGGCCGGAGCGTTTCTTGCAGATGTGCGCCGATGGCAACCTGCAGGTGGTCAACTGTACGACCCCCGCGCAGATGTTCCACCTGCTGCGGCGCCAGGTGCTGCGCACGGTGCGCGATCCCCTCGTGGTCTTCACGCCGAAGTCGCTCCTGCGCTCGGCGCAGAGCCCCCTGGAGGACCTCGCCGTCGGCGGCTTCCAAGAGGTGATCGGCGACGGCGTGGCGCGCGCGCGGGTGGTGTTGGGTTGGGGCAAGGTCTATTACGACCTGCTCGCGGCCCGGGCCGCGCGCGACGTGGCGATCGTCCGGGTGGAGCAGCTCTACCCGTTCCCGCTCCACGCGCTCCAGGCCGAGCTCGCCCGGCACCCTGGAGCCGTAGTGGTGTGGTGCCAGGAAGAGCCCAAGAACATGGGCGGCTGGCCGTTTGTCGCGCTGCAGCTCGCGGAGGCGGGCATCGCGGCCCGCTACGCCGGCCGCCGCGCGAGCGCTTCGCCAGCGACCGGGTACCCCGAGCGGCACGCCGCGGAGCAGGCGGCGCTCGTGGTCGCCGCGCTCGGGTAGGGAGCGGGGCGCGGGGTCAGTCGCCCCGGAGGCGCACCGACACCGACCCGTCGGTGCCCGGGCGGCCATCGGCGCCGCTGCTCCCGCTCGCGCCGGCGGCGCCGTCGGTGCCCGACATGCCGGAGGTGCCGTACGAGCTCCGGTAGCTCTTGGACGACGCATCGTAGGTGGAGCAGGAAGCCGCGTTTCCCCCCGAGCCCCCCTTGCCGCCGGCGCCTCCCTTCCCACCGGCGCCCCCCTTCCCCGCGGCGCCCCCCTGGCTCGCCACGCGGCGCAGCGCGATCGGACGCAGCGCTTCGCAGCTCTCGCAGTCGAGCACGACCGTGATGTTCCCGCCGTTCCCCCCGTCTCCGCCCGGCGAGCCGTTGGTCCCGGCTCCCCCGGGGCCGCCGTTGCCCCCGTTGCCCCCGTTCCCCGAGGGGCAGCTCCCGTACGCACCGCGCGACCCGTCGGTGCCGCGGGCGCCGGCGTGGCCCGGCTGCCCGTCCTGGCCGCGGACCCCGCGGCTCACCACCTGGAAACCTTCGTCATGGCGAGCGGTCACCACCGCGTACCGGGTGGAGGTCTCGAGGACCTGGACGCCGAAGAAGAGCCGGCCGTTGCCGATCTCGACGAGGTCGACCCGAAGGTCGGGGCCCGGCCGGGAGGGGCCGGTGCCCGAGAGCACCAACGGCGCGACCGGGTCGAAGTGGAGCACCAGGTCGAGGCCGGTCGCCGCCACCCCGCCCACCATGAGCCGGGGCAGGAACCGTTCGCCATCGCGGCCGAGCAGCACCACGTCGTCCACGACGAGGTCGTTCCGCAGCCGGAGCTTGTCCCCGTCGAGCTGCGCACCGGGATGGTCGAGCGCGAGCACCGAGGGCGCCACACACGGGGTCGGGTCCCACCGGTCGCCCTCGCCACACAGGGCGAGCGGGCCTTCCACGCCCTCGAGCTCGACCGCCAGCGCAGGACGGAGCGGGACGCTGGCCTCGGTGCGCACGGTCCGATCGGGGAGCACCGCGAGCAGGTGGCTGCGACCGGTCTCGGCGGCCTGCACGAGCCGGACGATCGACGGATCCTGCGGGCCGGGCACCCACCGCGCCGCAGAAACCGGATGCCGCGCCACGTCCACGGCGTAGACGCCGCCCTCGTCGAGCGCACGGCGAACCGCGTCGGGCGCGTCGCGGACCACCGCGAACGGGGACGCCGCGATGCGCAGGTCACGGAGCCGAAGCGACGCGACCTCGCGCAGGCCGGCTTCGGGGAGGCGGGCGGCCATCGCGGCGAGTCGGCCGACCTTGTCCTCGGCGGTGATCCTCGCCTCGGTGGCGGCCGCGCCGTCGATCAGCCCGGCCTCGAGCTCGATCGCGCGGTGCAGGCGGAGCAGCCGCGCCTTTTCGCCGGCTTCGAGGCTGGCCCGGGCCAGCTTCGTGTCGACGCGTGCGAGGGTTCGCTTGACGATGTCGCGATCGAGCCGGCAATCGGCGGGGCGGTCGGCGAGCACGCCGAGCAGCGTGTCTGCGCCGTCGCCCCCGCGCGCGGCGGCCTCGGCCAGTACCAACACCAGCTCGTTGCCGGTGAGGTAGGCGGCGCGCGGGTCGCGGAGGAGCGCACCCAGGCACGCCTCGGCGGTGGGCGCCGGGATCTTCCCGGTCTTCGCGGCGGCGAGCACCGCACGAACCCCCGCCTCGTCGATGCCCGGAATGGACGGTCCCGCGCCGGAACGGTCGCAGACGCGCGGGTCTGCGCCCGGCTCGGCAAGATACCGGGCGAGGGCGGCGCCGACCGGGCCGTCGGTCGCGGCGAGCGACGCGGCGGTGGGGGGGGCGGCGAGCGCCGGGAGGTTCGCGGCGAGCAGGAGGAGGAGCACCGCCTCACTCCAAGCCGGCGTTGTATTCACGGATGGCCTCGTCGGCCTCCTCGGGCGTCCAGTAGCGGCCCGGCGCCTCGAGCTGCGCGGGGCTCGGACGGCGGGCGCCGCCGAGCATCCACGTGACGCCGACCACGCTGACCAGGCCGCCGCCCACGAGCGTGCCGAGCTTGGCCTCCCGGCTGAGCTCCGGCACCGCGAGGCCGGCCAGGCCGATGGCCAGGCCGCCGGCGGTGAGGCCAAGACCGATGGACAGGTGGGAGGACGCGGCGGACGAAGCCGAGTCACGCTCGCCCTCGATCTGCGCCAGCACCTCGTCGTCGCCGATGGCCTTCGCGAACGCGGTCGCGGTGTAGGCGACGCCTTCGTTGTTGTAGACCCGCCATTGGTCGCGCTCGGCCCCGGCGGCCATGTCGTGGGTCTTGTCCCGCCACAGCGCCTTGGGGCGTTGGTCCGGGGGAAGGTCGATCCGGCGGCCGTACTTGAGGAGGGCGTCGAGCTCGCGGATGTCGACCTGGCTCAGCTCGATCCGGTCGCTCGCGGAGAGTTGAATGGGCAACGCGCGGACGATGCGCTCGGACAGCGCGTCGACGAGCACGAAGAACTCCTCCCCTCGGGGCCCCACGTCGCCGTGGACCTCCTCGGCGGCGACGACCTTTCCGGTCTCGATCTCCACCACGCGGACGCTCGCCGACAGGTTCGGCAGGTGCACCGCGAAGATGCTCCCGAGCACGATGTACTCCGCGCCGACGAGCTTGCCGGCCTGTACGGCCGTCGCGGGGTCGAAGGCCGAGGAGTTGGAGAGCGAGAGCTCCCCGAGGACGGCCTGGAGCTGCGCGCGCTCCACCACCTGCACCGCCCCGGTGCGCGCGAACCGGGTGAGCAGGACCGAAGCGACGCCGGGGCCCGCGGCGTCGTAGGCGGCGTCGCCCGTGTCGTTGCGGAGGTCGGCGATCGCGAGGGTGGGCGGCCCTGCCGAGGCCAACTGAACGAAGAAACAGACGAACCACATCGCGGCCGCCTAACCCGCCGCCGCCCAGGCCCCGAGCCGCGCGATCGCGGCGTCGAGCGTGGTGTCCCGCTTGCAGAACGCGGCCCGCACCCACCGTCGCCCGTGCTCGGGGTGCAGGTAGAAGACGCTCGGCGGGATGACCGCCACGCCCGCCTCCTGGATCAGCCGGCGCGCGAACGCGACGTCGTCCTCGCCGCGGGCATGGGCGTCGAACCGGGCCGCGATGAAGTAGGTGCCATCGGGGTAGGCGACGTCGAAGCCGGCGGCCTCGAGCCCCGCGCCGAGGCGGGCGCGCCGCGCGGTGTACTCGTCCAGGAACGTGTCGTAGTACGCCCGCGGGGCCCCGAGCGCCGCCACTGCGCCCCATTGCAGCGGCGTGGCCGTGGCAAACGTGATGAACTGGTGCGCGGTGCGTACGGCCGCGCTCAGCTCCGGGGGCGCGCACGTCCACCCGATCTTCCAGCCGGTCAGCGAGAACGTCTTGCCCAGCGAGGAGATGACCACCGTGCGCTCGCGCATGCCCGGCAACGTCGCGATCGACACGTGCTCGCCTGCAAAGACGAGGTGTTCGTACACCTCGTCGCTCACGACGATCAGGTCGTACTTCACCGCCAGCTCGGCGATTTGCGTGAGCTCCTCCCGTGTGTACACCTTCCCTGTCGGGTTGTTCGGCGTGTTCAGCAGGATCACGCGGGTGCGGTCGGTCACCGCCGCCCGGAGCTGGTCGGCATCGAACCTCCACCCCGATCCGGCCGGGCCGAGCTCGCCCGGCCATCGCAGCGTGACCGCCCTCGGGACCGCCCCCGCCGCGCAGATCGCCGCCCGGTAGCTGTCGTAGAACGGCTCGAAGATGACGACCTCGTCGCCGACGTCGCACAGCGCGCCGAGGGTGGCCCAGATCGCCTCGGTGGCGCCGCTGGTCACGGTGATCTCGGTCTCCGCGTCGTAGGCGAGGCCGCCGTCGCGGGCGACCTTCGCCGAGATCGCCGCGGTCAGCGCCGGGACGCCCGCCATCCGGGCGTACTGACCGTGGCCGGCGGCGATCGCGGCGATCGCGGCCTCCTTCACGAACTCCGGCCCGTCGAAGTCCGGGAACCCCTGGCCCAGGTTGACCGCGCCCGCTTCGTTGGCGAGGCGCGTGATCTCGGTGAAGACGGTCGTGCCGAAGCCGGCGAGGCGGCGGGTGAGACGGGGGCGCATCGCGCGAGTGTATTAGGTTGGCCGGATGTCCGACCTCGCCTACCTCGACTTCGACGCCCTCGTCAGCCGCGCGGTCAGCGATCCCGAAGCGGTCCGCGAGGCCCACCGCCGCTTCGGCGCCACCGCGGCGATCCTCGTGGTCGACTTCACGGGGATGGTCCGCCGCACCGACGAGCACGGCATCGTCTACGCGCTCGGCCGCGCGCGCCAGGCGGCCGCCGCCCTGGACCTGGCCGGCACCCGCGTCAAGCGCGTCGCCGACACGATCTTCGCGGTCTACGAGTCGCCGCTCCGCGCCTTGGTCGACGCGCTCGACGCCCAGCGCCGCCTGCACCAGGCGTTGCCGCCCGACGACGACCCGGTGCACGCCTGCATGGGCCTCGGCTTCGGCGAGATGTTGCTCATCCCCGGCCAGGACGTCTTCGGCGCCGAGGTCAACCGGGCGTTCGTCCTCGGCGAGGACGTGGCCAAGGGCGGCGAGGTCCTCGTGACCGCCGGGTTCCTGGCCGCGATGCACGGGCTCCCGGCCGGCGTGGGGGCGTTTCGGGCGCCGGAAGAGCGCGAAGCGGAGGCCGGGTTTCCGTTCCACGTCGTCGGCGATTACCGGGGGTAGGCCTTCGGGGTCCGCGCCGCGACCGCGCGTGCCGGCCGGAGGCCGGCGTGGGGCCGGGGCGGGCGCGCGGCCCGCGCCGATGCG
>SXOM01000573.1 GCA_005776735.1 Pseudomonadota bacterium | reverse complement strand
GCCGCGGCTGCGCCCAAGCCCGCGCCCGCCGCGCCGCCGCGCGGGGCCCCGCCGCCGTTCTTGCCGGGGCGGCTCCCCGACCCCGCCGGCGACCGTTGGAAGGACGCCCGTACGATCCCGCCCGCCGACGACGGCGATGGCATGGTTCACCGCAGCAGCACCACCCTGGTACGGCACCTGCGCCGCCGGGTCGACGACCAGCGCGTGCGCATCAACGAGCTCGAGGCGCGGGTGGCGGAGCTCGAGGCGCTCCTCGGCGAGCGCGCGCCCGACTGACGGATTAGCTCGCCGGCCATGGCAGGACGTCGGGCGGACCGCATCGCGGTGCGGGTTCAGGAGGAGGTCACGCAGCTCCTCCGGCAGGGCGTTGCCGATCCTCGGGTCGGCAACATCAGCATCATCGGGGTGTCGGTCAACGACGACCTCACGATGGCGGTCATCCGGTGGTTGCCGTTCGGCGGCATCGGCGATCGGGCGAGCATCGCGGCGGGCCTCAAGTCGGTCGCGCCGATGCTCCGCGGGCCGGTCGGCCGTGCGCTCGGCATCCGGCACGCGCCCGAGCTGCGGTTCGAGCTCGACAAGAACGTCGAGTACGCCGCGCAGATGGACGAGCTGTTCGCGAAGATCCGCCCCGCGGGCGAGGACCCGTCGTGACCGACGCGTTCATCGTCGTCGACAAGCCGCCCGGGCTCACCTCGCACGACATCGTCGCGGTCGTCCGTGCCGTCACGGGGCTCAAGAAGGTGGGGCACACCGGCACGCTCGATCCGTTCGCCACGGGTGTCCTGCCGCTGGCCCTGGGTGGGGCCACGCGCCTCATCCCGTTCCTGGACGAAGCGGAGAAGGTGTACGACGCCACGATCCGCCTCGGCACCCAGACCGACACCGGCGATCCCACCGGGCAGGTGGTGCGCGAAGCGGGGGTGCCGACCCTGAAGGCGGCGGCGGTCGAGGCGGTGCTCGCCACGTTCGTCGGCGCGCGGGAGCAGGTTCCCCCGAAGTTCAGCGCGGTCAAGGTACAGGGGCGGCCGCTGTACTCGTACGCGCGCGCCGGCGTCGAGGTCGAGGTGCGGGCGCGCACCATCCAGGTCTTCGCGATGGAGCTGTTGGAGCTCGGCCCGGACAGCGTGCGCGTCCGGATCCGGTGCAGCCGCGGCACGTACGCGCGGGTCATCGCCGAGGAGGTGGCCGAAGCCCTCGGCACGGTCGGGCACCTCGACCAGCTCCGCCGGGAGGCGAGCGGCCGATTCGTGCTCGACCAGGCGGTGTCGATGTCCCGGCTGTCCACCATCGTGGGGGGCTCGGCCGACTGGGTGACCGTGCTGCGGCCCACCCGACGGGAAGACCGCAGCCCGTGGCGGGAGCGCAGCGCCATCCTGGGCGGTCTCGGCCCGTTCCTGATCACGCCGCTCCAGGCGCTCGGCCAGCTTCCGAAGCTCACGCTCTCCGCGCTCGAAGCGCGCCGCTTCATGCAGACCGGCACCGCGCCCGGCACCGCCCGCGGCGGAGACCGCGCCGTGCTGCTGCTCGAAGGACACGAGGTGCTCGGGGTGGTTCCGCCGGGCGGCCAGAAGGCCGTCGTCCTGGCGCGTGAGTCCCAGGCCGCGCGCGCGTAGGCCGGGCGGGCGGCGCTTGACGGGCCCGGACCCGTCGGATAGACGGCGCTGCTTCCGAGACATGCCCATGCTGACCGTTTCCTCCCTCGAGCAGGAACTCCTCGCCGGCCGCACCTTCGACGCCAACGTGGGCGACGAAGTGCGCGTCCACGTCAAGATCACCGACGGTGAGAAGACCCGCATCCAGGTGTTCGAAGGCACCGTCATCGCCATCAAGCAGGGCGGCCCGCGCACCACGATCACCGTCCGCAAGACCAGCTTCGGCGTGGGTGTCGAGCGCGTCTTCCCGGTCTTTGGCCCGTCCATCGACAAGGTCGAGGTCAAGGTGCGGCACGCGGTCCGCCGCTCCAAGCTGTACTACCTCCGTCAGCGTTCGGGCAAGAGCGCCCGCCTGAAGGAGCTTGGCTACGGCCAGGCGTAGTCCAGACCCTGCCGCGTCAGCGGACGCGGCGCGGTCGGCCGAAGAACGTCGGGCGCGGCTCCTCCGGGGCGCGGCGGCGGAGCTGCGCGCGGTCCAGGTGCTCGAGGGCGAAGGCTGGGCCACGTTGGCGCGCAACTGGCGCGGGGGCGGCGGTGAGCTCGACGCGGTGGTGGAGCGCGCGGGGATGCTCCGCTTCGTGGAGGTGAAGCTGCGCGAGCTCGACGATCCGCTCTCCGACGAGGCGGTCGACGCGAACAAGCGCACCCGCCTGCGCCGCGCGGCGCGCTTGTGGTTGGAGGAGCGTGGCGAGCCCGCGCGCGAGGTGTGCTTCCTCGTGGCGACGGTCGATCCGGGGGGCGCCATCGACTGGGTGGACGACGCCTTCGACGGCTGATCCGCTCAGCGCAGGTGGATGCCGAGCCCGGTCTTGGCGACGACGTGGATGGAGTCGCCGCCGGTGTACACCGGGTACGGGTGCTCCAGCCGTTGGGGCAGGTGGTACCGCACGTCGGCGCCGAGCTGCCACGACAGGTACTTCATGAACCGCACGTCCAGGCCGACGCCGCCGCCGACCTCGAAGCTCTCCGCCTGCTGGACCAGGCCCGCCTCGGGCAAGAGCACCGCCGGCAGGTCGAGGCCGGTGGGCACGTCCTGGTGGCTGGACCACTGCGCGGCGAGGTGCAGGTCGAACGCGGTGCGCGCGCCGCTGGTCGTGTTCTCGGACGCGATGAACTCGGCGCCCACCGCGGCCTGCACGTGGTTGGCCGGATCGATCTCGGCGCCGGCGGCCAGGACCGTGCCGTCGTCGGCGAGGATGTCGACCTCGACCGGCAGGTTGTCCTCGTAGGCGAGCTTCAGGTACGGCTCGTGCCGCCCGTGCCGCGCCGAGGTGACGATGCCGATGCGCAGTCCGACGCCGCCGGAGCCGGCGCCGTGCATGCCGAGGCCGCCGGTGGTGGACGGGTCGTTCACGACGAACCAGCTCCCGGTGCCCGGCGTGCGGACCGCACCCTCGAGCATCATCGTGAAGCGGTTGTGGCGCTTGGGGAAGGCCTCGGAGAACGGGGTGCCCCGCGCGCCGATCCACACCCCTTCGAGGCCCCCGCCCTTGGTGAGCGTGCTGTCCTCTTCGGGGGCGGTGCCGTAGTAGGTGCCCGTCTCCGTTGCGGGGTCGTACACCATCTTGCTCCACTCCTGGAGCTCGATGCCGCGGTACACCACGTGCGGGGCGTCCACGAAGACGGCCGCGCCCGGCGCGACGCCGAACGCGAGCGTGTAGTGGAGGACGTGCGCGTTGTCCTGGCGCTGGGCGACGGTCTGGTCGTCGGAAGGGAGCGCCCCACGCTCCACCAACGAGCCCTGGAGGCGATCGAAGGTGTAGGAGACCCCGAGGTCTCCACGGAGGAAGGGGGGGAGGTCCGTGACGGTGGCGGCCTGGGCGGCGGCGAGGAGCAGGAGCATGTGTCGGCGGGACTCCGGGGGAGGGTACGCCGGGGCGGCGCGGGCGTCAACGCGGTCGCGCGACTGGAGGCGCGGTTGTCGGTTATTGACTCCGCTGCGGAGGCGTACATGCTCCTGACGTTGGCCCTGGCGTGGGCCGTCAACCCCTACAGCGACGACTTCGAAGACGGGATGATGCCGCCCTGGCGGCCCGACCAGGGCCTGTGGCTCGAAGCGGACGGGTCCCTCTCCGGGATGCAGGACACCGACGGCCCCGCGGTCGTCAACCCGCTCGACCACCGTGACCTGGCCGACGCCATCGTGGTCACCACGCACGTCACGGGCGAAGGGGTCGGCGGCATCACCTACTTCAACGGCACCGACGGGGGGTGGTGCGCGGTGTGGGCCGGCCATGGCGACGTGTGGATCGGCACCGACTCTTCGGGCGCGGTGCAGGTGATCGACGGTCCCGATCCGGGCCCCGACGTCGAGGTCGAGGTGGTGGTGGCGATCGACGAGCTGGAGACCGTCGTCGTCTTCGACGGCCTGCAGGCCTACTCCGGTCCCACCTCCTGCGACGCGTACCCGCCCAACGGCGACGTGGCGATCTCCGCCCTGGCGGGGGCGGGCACCATCTACTTCCACGACTGGGCGCTCGAGCTCGGCGGGGTCGACACCGACGGCGACGGGGCGGACGACGAGGACGACTGCGCCCCCGAGGACCCGACGATCTCGCCCCTGGCCGAGGAGGTCTGGTACGACGGGGTGGACCAGGACTGCCAGGCCGACGACGACTTCGACCAGGACCACGACGGCGTGGTGCTCGACGACGACTGCGACGACACCGACCCGTTCGTGTACCCCGGCGCGGAGGACCTGTGGTACGACGGCCGCGACAGCGACTGCGGCGGCAACGACGACTTCGACGCCGACGGCGACGGACACCAGGTCGAAGGCGCCGGCGGCGACGACTGTGACGATGGGGACGCCACGACCTACCCCGGCTCGACCACCGACGAGTCCGACGGCGTCGACCACGACTGCGACGGGTTCATCCCGGCCCCCGACACCGGCGACACCGACGACACCGGTAGTGGCGACGGGGACACCGCCGCCGACAGCGGCGACGGCAAGGACGACCCCGGGGACTGCGGCTGTGGCACCCCGGGCCGCCCCGGGGCCGCCCTCGCGCTCGGCGCGGCCGCCCTGGTGTCGGCCGCACGTCGTCGCTCCCGCCGCTAGGGTGGGCCCGGCCGTCCGCACACCGCGGAAGGTGCGGCGCCTCGCGCCGCCCCGCGACGTGGGGCCGTGGCTCGCCGCGTTGGCGGTCGCCGTGCCCGAGCCCCGTTGCGAGCTCGATTTTCGCGACCCGTTCGAGTTGTTGATCGCCACCCAGCTCAGCGCACAGTCGACCGACGCGATGGTGAACAAGGTCACCCCGGAGCTGTTCCGCCGGTGGCCCGACGCCGCCGCCATGGCCGGCGCCGACCCCGCCGAGATGGAGGCCGTGCTCCGCCCCACGGGGTTCTTCCGGCAGAAGACCCGGCACGCGATCGAGACCGCACGGCGGCTGGTGGCGCACCACGCCGGCCGGGTGCCCGCCGACATGGCGGCGCTGACCGCCCTCCCCGGGGTGGCCCGCAAGACGGCGAACGTGGTCCTGGGGACGGCCTTCGGGGTCCAGAGCGGCGTCACGGTGGACACCCACGTCTTCCGCGTGACCGGCCGCTGGGGGTGGCAGGCGGAGAAGACCGCGGAGAAGGTGGAGCCGCTCCTGATGGAAGCGGTCCCGCGTGCGCAGTGGTCCGACTTCGGCCACCGTGTCGTGCTCTTCGGGCGCCACCACTGCACGGCGCGGGCGCCGAAGTGTGGGGAGTGCCCGCTCTCGGGCCTGTGCCCGGCGGCGGCTGCGCCGCGCGGCGACCCGGGCTCGCGTCCGGACCGGTCGCGGCGCGGCGCCCCGAACGTGCACATCGGTTAGCCCCCGGCCGTGCTCCCTGTCGTCGCCATCGTCGGCCGACCCACCGTCGGCAAGTCCACCCTGTTCAACCGCCTCGTCGGGGAGAAGCGGGCGCTCGTCCACGACCGCCCCGGGGTGACGCGCGACCGCAACTACCACCCTGCTTCCTGGCTGGAGCACGAGTTCATGCTCGTCGACACCGGGGGCTTCGAGCCCGAGCCGGGCGACGAGCTCTTCGCGAGCATGCGGGCGCAGTCCGAGGCGGCGGTCGGCGAGGCCGACGTGGTCGTGCTCCTGATGGACGGGCAGGCGGGCATCACCCCCGCCGACCAGGCCACGGCCCAGGTGGTGCGCCAGTCCGGAAAGCCGG
The DNA here is from genome assembly GCA_005776735.1 of Pseudomonadota bacterium. Classification (GTDB taxonomy): domain Bacteria; phylum Myxococcota_A; class UBA796; order UBA796; family SXON01; genus SXON01. The sequence goes on along the minus strand of SXOM01000573.1, from coordinate 1,713 downwards.
TCGTCGTCGCGGTCAACAAGTGCGACGACGCGATGCACGACGACATGGCGGCGGAGTTCTGGGCCCTCGGTTTTGACGAGGTGCTCCCGTTGAGCGCCGAGCACGGTCGCGGGCTCTGGGAGCTGATGACCGCGGTGGTCGAACGTTTTCCCGAGGGTGCGGGCCCCGAGGTCGAGGTCGAGGGCGAGATCCGCATCGCGGTCCTCGGCCGCCCCAACGTCGGGAAGTCCACCTTGATGAACCGGCTCCTCGGCGAAGATCGGCACATCGTCCACGACATGCCCGGCACCACCGTCGACTCCACCGACTCGGTGATGGAGTATGCGGGCCAGCGGTTTCGCCTGGTCGACACCGCGGGCATCCGCCGGCGCGCCCGGGTCGAGGACGCGGTCGAACAACTGGCGGTCGGCGCGGCCCTGCGCACCATCGAACGTTGCCACGTCGTCTTCGTGGTGCTCGACGGCGTCGAGGGTCCCACCGAACAGGACGCGCGCCTCACCGGCCTCGTGGTCGAGCGCGGGCGTGCGTTGGTGATGTTGGTGAACAAGTGGGACGCGGTGCGACAGACGGAGGACCGCGACGTCCACGTGCTCGAAGACGAGTTCTCGCGCAAGTTGCCACACGCTGCGTTCGCCCCCGTCCACTACATCTCCGCGCTCACGGGGAAGGGGTGCGCCCGCCTGCTCGAGATCGCGGTCGGCGTCTACCGGGCGTTCGACACGCGAATCCCGACCGCGAAGCTCAACGACTTCCTGCGCGCGTGCGTGGCGGCCCACAGCCCGCCGCAGCTCCACAACCACCCGATCCGCTACCAGTACATGACGCAGGTGCGGGTGCGGCCGCCGACGTTCTGCATCTTCGTGAACAACCCCGAGGGGGTGGTCGAACACTACGACCGCTACCTGAAGAACCGCCTCCGCGAACAGTTCGGCTTCGAAGGCACTCCCCTGAAGATCGAGTATCGCCGCCGCCGTCGCATCGGCGAAGCCCGCACCGACGTGATGGGCGCGCCGATCCAACCGTACGACGAAGGCGAAGAGTGACCGACCTCGCACCGTTCGCGGTGCGGGTGAAGGCCCTGCCGGAGCTCGGCCTCGGGGTGTCGACCGAGTACGGCGCCGCCGGGCACCCGGGCGCCCTCGACCTCGTGGGGCTCCGCCGCCACTTCCCGAGCTACGCCCAGTTCCTCGAGGTGGGGGTCGAGGTCGCCGTCGGGATCGACGCCCACGCCCGCGACTGGGTCGCCGCCGGGGGGCGCACCACCTACCACTTCCTCGACGTCAACCTCGACGAGCCCGAAGACTTCGACGCCGAGTGGTTGGATTCCGTCCGGACGACGACCGCGGCGCTCCAGCCCGCGTGGTTGTGTGGGGACGCGGGCGTGTGGCACTTTGGTTGCCGGGACCGGGGGCAGATGCTCTTGCTCCCCCCGGTGCTCACCCGGAGCGTGGCCGAAGCCAACGCCGACGGGGTGCGGGCACTGCGGGCCGCCACTGGGTTGGAGGTCCTGCCGGAGAACCCGCCGGGGGCCGCGTTCGTGGGCGATCTGCACCTGTTGTCGTTCTACTCGGCGTTGGCCGAGGCGGGCGACACCGGCTTGGTCCTCGACGCGGCGCACCTCGCGATCTACCAGGCGGCGCGGGGGTTGGAGCCGCTCGCGGGGTTCGCCGACTTCGCGATCGAGCGCGTGGTCGAGCTGCACGTCGCCGGGGG
>SXOM01000572.1 GCA_005776735.1 Pseudomonadota bacterium | reverse complement strand
GCGGCGCGGCGGGCTGCGCCGGCAGGCTGAGGAAGCCGCGGTACTGGCGCGTGTAGCCGGCCAGGAACGGCCCCGGCGGGAACGCGGCGGTGTCGCCCCGCTCGAGCGCCTGCAACCACTTCAGCGGGATGCGCGTGCGCGCGGAGACCTCTTCGAGGCTCAGGCCGGCGGCTTCCCGCGCGCGGCGGAGATCGTCGGACATCTCATCCCCCCGACCGGGACTGACAGTCACGGACCTCGTCGGCCATCGGGCCGTCGAGCGCCGCCACGCGGCCGAGGGCGGCCGTGGCCCCCTCCCGATCGCCGCGGTCGGCCAGGATGCAGCCGGTGCGCAGCCACGCGCCCGATGCGTCGTCCGGGCAATCCTCGGCGAGGCGGGCATAATCTTCCAACGCGCGGTCGACCTTGCCCTGCTTCTCGTGCGCGAGGCCGAGGTGGAACCGCGCCGGGCACATCTTCGGCACGCGGGCCAACGCCTGCTCGGCGCGGCCCGCCGCGAGGTCGACCTGGCCGGCGTCGAGGTGCGCACGCGAGAGGTTGCTGAGGATCATCGCCGGGTTGCGGTAGTCGAGATCGGCGAGCGCGCGCTCGAGCACCCCCACCGCTTCGGCCGGACGGCCGACCTTGACCAGGAAGGCCCCGTAGTTGAGCAGGATCTCGGCCTCGTCGGGGTTGATGCGCAGCGCATCTTCGAACGCGGCCTCGGCCAGCGCCTCCTCGCCCTTGGTGGCGTAGGCCATGCCGAGCGCGTTGCGCGCGTGCCAGTTGCGCGGATCGAGCTTCACCGCCTCGCGCAGCGCGGCCACCGCCCCCTCGGGGTTCTGCTCCTTGAGGTACGCCACGCCGAGATCGGCCTTGGCGCTGGCCCGCGCCGCCCGCTTCTCCGAGATGCAGCCCGAGCCCGACAAGGCGATCGCGAGAAGCAGCAGGGAAGCGCGCATGAGACCGCCTATTCCGCGGAGAGGTTCACGGCAGGTACTTGCCGAGGATCGGGGCGAGGCGCTCGCGCGTGGCCGAGGACACCAGCTCGGGCGCGGTCATGATGGCCGTGGCCAACGCCGAGGACATCGGCGCCGGGCCGCCGTGGGCCACGATGCGCGGGACGGCGGCCGCGACCACGCGCCGGGCCAGGTTCGCGTTCTCGAGCAGCACCTTCACCACCTGGTCGACCGTGACGTGGTCGTGGTCGGGGTGCCAACAATCGTAGTCGGTGGCCATCGCCAACGTCGCGTAGGACAGCTCCGCTTCACGCGCGAGCTTGGCTTCGGGCATGTTGGTCATGCCGATGACGCTGGCGCCCCAGCTCCGGTGCAGGTTGGACTCCGCCTTGCTGGAGAACGCCGGGCCCTCCATGCACACGTAGGTGCCCCCGTCGTGCACGGTGGCGCCCGCTTCGCGCGCCGCGTCGAGCAGGATGCCCCGCAGCGTGGGGCACACCGGATCGCCGAACGCGACATGGGCGACGACCCCGCCCTCGAAGAAGGTGCTCTTGCGCGCGACGGTGCGGTCGATGAACTGGTCGATCACCACGATGTGGCCGGGCACGATCTCGTGCTTGAGCGAGCCGACGGCGCTCACCGAGATCACCCACTCCACCCCGAGGGTCTTGAGCGCGTAGAGGTTGGCGCGGTAGTTGACCTCGCTCGGGTTGAAGCGGTGGCCACGTCCGTGCCGCGGGAGGAACGCCATCTCGGCGCCGCCGAGGCGCCCGAGGATGACCGCATCGGACGGGTCGCCGAAGGGGGTGGCGACGCGCACCTCGCGCACGTCTTCGAGCCCCTCCATCGCGTAGATTCCGCTGCCGCCGATGACGCCGATCCGCATGCCGCCCCCTGGGTCCGGCCGCCCCTAACCGAGCGTGGGGGAGGCCGCCTGGGCGCGGTGACGATCGTTGCGCCTGCCGTCGACGGCCACGGGCAGGGCGTAGTCTGGCGCCCCTGTGCCGGTTCGCCTCACCACCACGCCGGCTTGGCCACCCACGTGGGCTCACCCCACACGAAACGTTCGTCCTGCGACAACGAGGCCAGGACGTCGGCGACGCTGGTGGCGTCGGTCCAGGAGAGGTAGCGGAACGTGGCGTCGGCCTCGTCGGCGCGCTGGGTGAGGCCGAGGCCTTCGATCAGCCCGTCGACCTCGCTCGGGATGGCGTCCGGGTCGAACTGGGCGTGCACCTCGCCACCGAGGTGGTCGGTGGCCTGGACCATGTACTCGAACCCCGCGTCGACCCCGTCATAGTGGAGCACGAACAGGTCGCCGGCGTTGCCCGAGAACGTGCTCGACTCGAAGCTGCCCGTGCCATCGGCGGTGTTTTCGCAGTCGTTCCAGCTCAACGTACCGGTGACCTGCTTGCCCTCGGGGAGCTCCATGCCGGCCCACCGGCCCCCGTCCGCTGGGGCCAGCGGCACGGTGGCGAGCAAGGCGCCATCGGCCTTGTCGACGACGTCCATCGACATGGTGCACGTGGACTTGAACGCGCCGCTGACGGTCGCGCCGGCGAGGCTGACCCACGGCGCCGCGGCGGGGGCCACCCACACCTCGCCGGTGTCGGTGTCCTTCACTTCGGGGTCGCAGGCGCCGAGGACCGCCGCCAGGACGATCAGAGCACGCATGTCGGCCACCACGACGGCTTGGTGATCCAGATGGGCTCGCCGGCCACGAAGTCGTCGCCCGCCGCCTCGGTGAACGCGCTCAGCACCTGGCCCACGTTGGTCGCATCTTCCCACGCGAGCATGTAGGTGTTCCCCGACGCCGACGTGCTGTCGAGCACCGCGCTCACGCCGATGTCGGCGGCCATCGCCTGCACGTTGCTGTCGGGCACGCTGTTGGCGACGGTGACCTTGGCCTGGCCGCCGTAGAAGTCGCCTTCTTCATCCCCCTGGACCAACGCCGAGTATCCGATGTTCACCCCGGTGTACCAGAGGGCCATGATGTAGCCCTCCTGCCCCGAGAAGGCGCTGGACTCGTAGCTCTTGTCGTTGCCGATGACACAGCCCGTGGCGCTGAAGTAGCCCTTGTACTGGGTGCCGCCGGTCAGCGGCGCGCCGGCCCAGTCGCACCCCTTGGCCAAGAGCTCGACCGTGGCGGCGGTGGAGCCGTCGCTGTTGTCCTTGAGCGTGAGGTCCAGGTCGCAGGTGCTCGCCCAGCTCCCGGGGGAGCTGGCGCCGACCACGACCGCGTAGGGGTCGCCCAGCACGATGTCGGGGGGCTTGACCGCGGTGTCGCCGGTGTCGCCGCTGTCGGCGGTGTCGACCCCGAGGTCGCCGTCCTTGGTGTCCTCGCCGTCGTCACAGGCGAGGAGGCTGAAGAAGAGGAGCGTCATGCGCGGCAGTGTAGCCCCATGGGCGCCGCGCCGCGACCGGCCTGGACCCGAGCCGAGGCGGGCGCGCGGCGCGCCACCTCCCGGGCGATGGCGGCGGGCCTACACGATGTCGTCGAACGCGAACCGGCTGGCGTCGTACCCCTCGCCTTCCCGCCGGATGCGGATCGCCTGGATGCGATCCTCGTCGACCCGCGCCTTGTCGGGGTCGGCCTTGCCGAGCTGACCACACGCCGCCGAGATGTCGCGCCCGCGCGTGACGCGAACGCTCGCCTGGATGCCGTGGGTGACGAGGTGGTGCTGGAAGCCCTTGACCACCGCGTCGGCGGGGCGCCGGATGGTCGGCCGGTCGGGGTTCTCGTTGTAGGGGATCAGGTTGACCTTGGACTTGATCCCCCGCATCAGCTTGACCAGGCGGACCGCGTCGGCCGGACTGTCGTTGACCCCCGCCATCATCACGTACTCGAACGTGATCCGTTTGGCGTGTTTGAGCGGCAGGTCGCGACACGCGGCGAGGAGCGCCTCCATCGAGTACTTCCGCGTGATGGGCATCACCTGCCGACGCTGCTCCTCGGTGGTCGCGTTGAGCGACACCGCGAGGTTGACCGGGAGCGCCTCGGCGAGCTTCTGGAGCTGCGGCACGAGCCCCACGGTGGACACCGTGATCTTGCGGTGGCTGAAGTTGAGGGCCTGCTCGTCGAGGTAGATCTCCAAGGCGGGGAGCAGGTTGTCGAGGTTGTGGAGCGGCTCACCCATGCCCATCATGACGATGTTGGAGATGCGGGCCTGCTCGTCGAGCTTCTGGCGCACCTGCAAGGGTTGGTTGGCGATCTCGCTCGGCTTGAGGTGCCGCCGCAGCCCGAGGTCGCCGGTCAGGCAGAACGTACACGCCATCGCGCAGCCCACCTGCGAGCTGACACACAGCGTGTTGCGCTCGTCGTCGGGGATCATCACCGACTCGATGCGGTGGCCGTCTTCGGTGGCCCACAAGAACTTGTGTGTGCCGTCGATCGACTTCTGGACCGCCACCACGTCGAGGAACGGGATGTAGAAGCGCTCGGCGAGCGATGCGCGCACCGCCTTGGCGACGTTGGTCATCTCGTCGAACTCGCGCACCCCGCGCTGCCACAACCACTTGTAGACCTGGAGCGCACGGAACCGTTCGCTGCCGAGGCCGGTCAGCGCCGCCTCGATCTCGAGGAGGGTCAGGCTCTTGATGTCGATGCGCCCGTCGGCGCGGCGGAACTCGGGCATGGGTCCGAGGGGCTAACCGCCCGGTCGGGTTAGGCCAGCGGCCATGGACGCCGCCGCCCTCCTCGCCACCGTTCCCTTCGCCCACCGCGCCGACCTCGAGCTCGTCCACACCGAGCCCGGGCACGCCGTCGTACGCATCCCCAACGACAAGAAGAACCAGAACCACGTGGGCACCGTCCACGCCGCCGCGCTGGTGCTCGTCGGCGAAACGGCCGGGGGCATGGCGCTCCTGCTCGAGCCGCGCCTGGGCGGGTACCTCCTGCTCGCCAAGGGCCTCGCCATCCGGTACCGCAAGCCGGGCACGGGCGCGTGCAGCGCGTCGGCGCGCATCACCGATGCCGAGGTGGTGGCGGCGGTCGCGGCGGTCGAGTCGGCGGGCAAGGTCGACGTGCCGGTCCGCGTCGACGTCCGCAACGACGCCGGCGAGGTCGTGGCCGAGCTCACCGTCGACTTCCACCTGCGCAAGAAGGCCTGAGGCGCAGCGTTCCCGCCCCGAACCCTTGACATGTCAAGTCCGATGTGAGACGTTGCCCCTGGCAGGTGCTCCATGCGGCTCTCGATGGGTTCGGTCCAGTTCTCCGGTCGCGTCGCGGCGAAGTCGCTCCAGCCCGGCGACCGGAAGGCCTTCGTCGTCGCGGTCGCGGCCCAGAAGGGCGGTGTCGGGAAGACCACGACCACCGTGACGCTCGGCGCGGCGTTGGCCCGCTACTTCGACAAGCAGGTGCTCCTGGTCGACCTCGACGCGCAGTCGCACGTGGCATTGTCGCTGCGGCAGCAGCTCAACCAGGGCGGCGACTCGCTGGCCGAGCTCCTCGAGGAGCCGACCACCCGCGAGGTCGCGGAGGTGGCGGTCGGCACGTCCATCCCCGGGCTCGAGGCCACGCCCGCGTGTCCAGAGCTCAACCGCGCCGAGAACCGGCTGTCCACGCGCATCGGCAAGGAGCTGGTGCTCCGCGAGCTGCTCCGCATCAGCCGCACCCACTACGACGTGATCCTGCTCGACTGCCCGCCGAATCTCGGCAACCTCACCATCAACGCGTTGGTGGCGGCCGACGCCGTCCTGGTCCCGTGCAACCCCTCCATGCTGGCGGTGTCGGGCGTGGAGGGGGTGCTCGGCGCCGTCGGCGAAGTGCGCGCCGCCCTCAACCCGGCGCTGGAGGTGCTCGGCCTGGTCCTCACGCGGGTCGACCAACGCAACGGCGCCACCAACCAACTCATCGAGCAGCTCCTGGTCGAGAACTGGGGCGAGCTCCTGTCTCCGGTGCAGATCGGCGCCGACGCCGCGCTCGGAAAGGCGCAGCTCGCGGGCCAGGACGTCTACAGCTTCGAGGCCGGCGCCCGCAGCGCGGGTCAGTACGTCGAGCTCGCCGAGTGGATCATCGCCCGCATCGCGGCGTTGGCGAACACCGATGGCGCGGTCGAGGCCGACCGACGACACGGGTGAGTGCCCGGGGCGGGCGCGCCGCGACCGTCCCGAAGCGAGCCGACGCCGGCGCGCGCCCGGCGGGTTGGCGGCCGGCGCCATGGCGCCGACCATCCCCGCCCTCATCGGGTGCGCGAAGCACGTCGGTTCGCGCCGTCGTTGCAGGTTCACTTCCACCACGGCGACGACCGCCCCGACGCGCTGACCCACCTCGGCCCCGGCCACGTGGTGGTCACCACCTACGACGTCCTGGTCCGCGACTCTGCCGTGCTGACCGGGCCGTTCGCGACGTTGGTGGTGGACGAGGCGCAGGCGGTCAAGAACCACGAGACGCAACGCGCCCGCGCGGTCGCCGCCGTGCAGGCCGACGCGCGCATCGCGCTCTCCGGCACCCCGATCGAGAACCGCCTCGCCGAGCTCGGCCGCCGATCGGGCCCACCGCATCGGGCAAACCCGCCAGGTCACGGTCTACCGCCTCGTCGCGCTCGGCACCCTCGAAGAGCAGGTCATCGCCATGCACACCAAGAAGCGCGACCTCGCCTCGGCGGTGCTCGACGGCACCGGCGGAGTGGGAGCGCGCCGCGCGGCCGCCCTGCGGCTCGGAGCGGCCGGTCGCGGCGCGGCGCCCTACGCTGGCGCTTTCTTGGCTTCGATCTTGTGGATCAGGGCGAAAACCGCGCCGCTGACCACCGCGAAGAACGCGACCCACACCCACGGCGACACCCCGGTCACGTCGGCCAAGGACACCTTCCCGTAGTCGGCGACCTCGAGGATGCCGGAGATCGCGGGGTAGGCGAAGGTGTAGGCCGCGGCCCCGAAGAGCATCCCGAGCCCGCCCCACGCCGCGTGTCGCGACCCCTCGGCGATGGCCCCGACGCCGGTGCCGGGGCAGTAGCCGAGGCTCGACATCCCCACCCCGAAGATGAGCCCGCCGAGCGCGTTGGCAGCGAGCGTCGCGGCCTTGATGTGCAGGTGCTCGATGAGCCCGAGGCCGAGCATCCCGTAGACCCCGACCGAGCCGACGACGATGGCGCTGAGCATGATCTTGAGCACCGTGTTGTCGGTGAACAGGAACTGACCCACGATCACCCGGTACTTGGTGACCTGCCCCTTTTGGAGCAAGAAGCCGAAGACCACGCCGGCCAGGAGGCCGCCCACGATGTTGGCGGGGGAGTCAATCCAGGACATGCGCACGCCCCTTGATGCCGAAGAGGGCGAACGCCGTGACGACGCCCGCCGCGAAGGTACACAGGAAGAACACCCACGACGACACCGCGAGCTGCAGCCCGCCGGAGATTCCGTGCCCCGAAGTGCAGCCGCCGGCGAGGCGGGCGCCGAACATCATCACCAGGCCCGCGACGAACGCACCGACGTACCGGACGGCCTTGTTCGGTCCGAACCGCCACGACCACAGGCCCGGGACACACTCCTTCACCGCGTCGCCGCTGAGGCGGCTCGAAACGAACGCACCGATGGCCACCCCGATGACCAGGAAGACCTGCCAATCGAACATCGGCGTCTTCGCGCTGATCTCCTTGGCCAGGTAGGCGTTGGCCCCCTCCCCGCTCACCACGCCGGGCGCGCCGAACCACGTGGCGAGGCCGACCGCGTGCACAAATGACGACGAGGTGCCGAGCGCCTTGTCCATCGTGAGGAAGGTGATCCACGACAGCACACCGATCCCGGCTCCTACTGCGTAGGGGCTCCAGCGCTTGTGCGTGAGCACATTGGTCGACTCCGCCATCCCCACCTCAGCGAAACTGGTTGGTGCCGAGGCGGTCGTCCTCGACGAACTTGTCCTGCACCGGCATAACCACCTGCTTGATGCTGTCCTGGTCCAGCGTCGCGTCCGCCGCCACAATCCCGTTCTCCGCGAAGAGAAACGCCACCAACGCGTAGGTCTCGTCCGCGGACAACGACGCAGGCGCCGTCTGCGGCATGGATCGGTAGATGTAGTCGAAGACGGTCGATGCGTACGGCCAGTAGTTCCCGACCGTCCGCGGCGGGTGGTAGTCCGCGCCGAATCCCGAGACCGGCTCCTTGGCGACGAGGTTCGGCCCGAGCCACCCCTGACCGCCCTTGGCGTCGGGACCATGGCACATCAGGCACTTCGCCGCGTAGAGCGCCTTCCCCTCGGCGGCCGTGCCCTTGCCGGCAGGCAGGCCGTTCCAGCTCGAATCGACGTCGCGGTCCCAGGCCGCGACCTCCTCCGGGGTGGCCGCACGGCCGAGCGCGTAGCGCTCCGGCGGCGACGGCCGCGGCGACGCGGTCGCGACCGGCTCCGGCCCGGCTTCGGGCGCGGGCGTCGCACAGGCCAGCATCAGGACGATCATGGGGCAGCCTCGGGCTCGGGGCGGAAGAAGACCGCGCCGTCGGCGCCGACCCGCCACGCCTTCTGGAAGTTGAAATGGTAGTCGGTGCCGTGCCCCCGTACCCGGGCGAACTCCGCCATCGTCGGCTGGACGTACCCGGTCTCGTCGGTGGCGCGGCTCACCAGCACGGCCTCGCCGCCCTCCCAGCGCCACTGGTGCCGGAAGCGCACGTGCGCCTTGGGGAGCGCGGGACCGAGGAGCTCGGCGTCGGACCAGCTCGCCCCGCCGTCGCTGCTCACCTCGACGCGGGTGATCTTGCCGCGGCCCGACCACGCGAGGCCGGTGATG
>SXOM01000082.1 GCA_005776735.1 Pseudomonadota bacterium | reverse complement strand
GGGCGCTCCCCCTGGCGGGGTGCCCGCGGGTCCGCCGTTGCAAGGCGGCGCGCCGCCCACCGGCGCCCCGCCAGGCACGCCGTGAGCGGCGGGGTCCCCCGGTCCCGCCGGGCGCTCTTCGCGAGCGTGCCGCTCCTGGTCCTCGTCGTCGGGTGGGAGCTCGGCGCGCGCGTGCTCGGCGTGTCCGCGTGCGAAGCGCCGCGGCCCTCCACGGGCACCTGGGCGGAGATGCAGGCCGACGCGCGCTACCTGTGGAAGCTCACCCCCGGCTTCACGATCACCTCGCCCGACGGCGCGACCACCACGATCAGTGAGCTCGGCCTCCGCGACACCATCAAGGCCCAACCGAAGGCGCCAACCGAACGGCGCATCCTCACCACCGGCGACTCCTCGGTCTACGGTTGGGGGGTACCTACCGGACGCACGTACCAGGAGCTGCTCGAACGCGACCTGAACGAAGCGTTCCCCGCCTACCGCTTCGAGGTCGTGAACCTCGGCGTCCCCGGCTACAGCAGCGAGCAGAGCCTGCGCCTGCTCGAGGACGTCGGCTGGAGGCTCGACCCCGATCTGTTGGTGGTCAGCAACATCTTCAGCGACTGCAACATCGACGCGTTCCAGGACGCCCGCGCGCTTGCGTTGGTCAACGCCGACGCGTCGCCCGCGCACCGCACCCTCCAACGTTCGCGCACCTATTGCGCGGCATGGAACACCTACGCAAGCTGGTACTCCACGAGCAACCAGGAGCGCAATCGTGTCCTGATGCCCGGCGTCCCCCGCGACACCCGGTGGCTGGAGAAGGTCGACCTCCTCCTCGACCTGTCGCGGGTCCCGCTCGGAGATTACCGTTCCAACCTGGAACGTCTACGCAAGGGTGCCGCCGAGCACGGCGCCGCCATGCTGCTGGCACCGCTGGCGCAGGAGTGGGACGTCGGCCAGTGGACCATCGACCACCTCCCGCGCCCGACCGAGGGCCAGGTCCTCCCGTGGCACCCCTACCGCGAGGCGATGGCCGAGTTCGCGACCGAGCACCAGGTGGGCCTGGTCTCGTTCCCCGACGCGTTCGCCGCCGAGACCCGCCGCCCCAAGGAGCGCCTGTTCTCCGACCCGGTGCACCCGAGCGCGCTTGGCGCCGAGATCATGGCCGAAGCCCTGTTTGCGCACCTCGCCGCCCACCCGGAGCTGATGGACGTCACCGGCACGCCCCGCCCGCTGGCGCCCCGACCCCCGTCCCCGATGGCCGGTCCCCTCGGGCCCCCCGGCGGGGGCGCCGGGCCCGCAGGGCCGCCCGGACCGGCCGGTCCACCGCCGCCTTCGGGCGGAGGGGCGATGCCCGGACCGCCGGGGCCCCCAAACCCTCAGGCCGGCGCGCCGTGACCGTCCCGACGGAGTCTGGGGCGGGTGCGCGCCGGGCCGGGTGTAGTGGCGTTCGCTCCCCCGCAGGTTCGTCGCGAGGGCCGGCGGACCCGGCCGCCGTCCGGCCCGGTCGCGGGCCCTCGCCCAACTGCGTCACTCAGGGCTGAGACCGGGCACAACGGAACCCGACGCCGTTGCTCGTTCCGTAGGGGCGCTCGACGTAGCGTGACATCGTCTGAACCGAGAGCCCGCTCGAGGCGAAGCTGCCGCCGCGCGTGACGCGGGCTTCGGCCGGGCCTTCGGGGAAACTCGTGCTCCACCCGGTGTCGGGGCCCTGCGGGTCGGTGTCGGGGGACTCGCCGTAGTAATGCTCCTGGTACCAGTCGTGCACCCACTCGGCGACGTTGCCGCCGAGGTCGTAGTGCCCGTACGGACCTGGCGCCGTCGTGTACGTTCCCACCGGCGTCGTGTCGTCGACACACGGCGGGATCTCGTTGCCTTCGGGGTCGAGGCCCTCGGGCCCCGGCCGGATGTTGGCGAGCGAACAGTCCATCATCGCCTCGCCCCACGGCCATGTCCACTTCTCGGGTCCAGAAGCCGCCTTCTCCCACTCGGCCTCGGTCGGGAGCCGCTTGCCGAGGGCCCCACAGAACGCTTCGCCCGACCAATGGTACACCTCGGTGACCGGATGGTCCTCGTAGCCGGGCTGCACCGTGTAGGTACCGTCGCCCCCGTCGAGGATGCGCTCGGGCACGTCGTCGTCGGCGTCTTCGAAGTCGAAGAGCGGCTGGCCCTCGGCGTCCTGGTTGACGAGGCCCGCCTGGGCCTGCGCGTTCATGAACGCAGCGAACTGGGCGTTGGTGACCTCGTAGACGTCGAGGCAGAACGTGCTCACGAAGATCTCCCGCGCCGGCGAAGCGTCGGGGATGTCGTCATGGCCGCGCACGAAGATGCCCTCGGGGATGCGGCGCTCGGTCGCGGCGGTGACGGCGGGGTCGGCGTCGTCGCAGTCGTCGGCGGTCAGGACCCCGTCGCCGTCGGCGTCGTCGGCCGAGGCGGTGTCGCCGGTGTCGGCGGTGTCGGACGTGTCGGACGTGTCGGGCGACGTGTCGCTGCCCTCCGACGTACACGCGGAGAACCAGGCCAGCGAGAGCGCTGCGATCTTCATGGGGCCGACTCCTCGACACAGAGTAGCACCAAGCCTCCCCGGGGGTGCGGGCCGACCACGGGGCTCGTGCACGCCCGCGCCGTCTCGACCACGGGGACGAACGGCGACCACGAGCGGCCGTCGGTGCTACGAGACACCACCGGGGTGCGGGGCGGCGTGGCCCGCTGGGCGACCAACCACAGCTCGTCCGCGATCACCGTAGCGAACGGCACGGTGACCTCGTCCCAGGTGGCGACGCGGGCCAGCGGTTCGCCCGCCCAGTGCTCCACCCGGCGCCCCCCGGTGGTCAAGAAGAGGTGGAGCTGTCCGGCGAACCGAACGGGGCTCGGGTCGGTGGCGCCGGCGAGGGCGAGGCGGTCCTGCGGCGGGGGACTGGAGCGCACCCGGTTGGACCCGCCGTCGAGCGCAGGGTCGCCGTGGGTGCCGGCGCGCGCGATGTACCACAGCTCGTCGTCGAGCCACTGGGGATCGATGTAGTTGGTGGTCTCGGGGTCCGACACCGACCACGTGGTCGGCGACCACGCCGCGCCGTCGAAGGTGGCGCCGTGGAGCGGGGGCCCGGTGAATCGCTCCCACCACGCCGCACGACCGCGGAAGTTGAGCCCGCACACCTCGAGGGCGCCCGCCGGGCCGACCCGCAGGCCGAGGCTCTGCAAGCCATCGTGGGCGTAGCCGGGCTGGCGCTCCCAGCGCGCCCCGTCGGCCGAGGTGAACCACGCCACGCCGAGCGGTGGGGGCGGCATCCCCGGCGGCGGCGGGGGCAAGACCTCCTCGGCACACCCGAGCAGCCAGCCGAGGAGCACCGGCGTCACGTGGCGCCGCGGTAGGTGCGGCTCTCCTTCCACATCTGCAGCCCCCACGCGCCGACGACCGCGAGCGCGGCCGTGACCGGCACCGCGAGGATGATGCCGACCATGCCGAGGAGGTTGCCCCCGACGATGATGGCGACCATGACCACCATCGGGTGCAGCCCCACGCGGTCGCCGACCAGCAGCGGCGTGAAGACGAAGCCCTCGAGGGTCTGCCCGACGACGAAGGTGCCGACGACCACCCCGAGGTGCCAGTCGAGCCCGAACTTGAGCAGACACAGGCCGCCCGCCAGCGCGCCGGTCAGCAGCGGGCCGACGTAGGGCACGAGGAACAGCACCCCCCCCGACAGGCCGATGGTGACGGCGAGATCGATGCCCGAGGCGTAAAGGCCGACCGAGTACACCACGCCGAGGACCAGGGCCACGGTGAGCTGCCCGCGCACCCACCCGATGAGCCGCGCGTCGATCTCCGCCACCAGCGTGTCGACCGTGTCCCGCGCGCGCACCGGCACGAGCTCGCCGACGAACGCCACCAGCCCAGGCCAGTCGCGCAGGAGGAAGAACGTGAACAGCGGGAGGAGCGACAACGACAACGCGGAGAACACGACCGAGAGTCCGCCCGACGCCACCGTGCCGAGCGTCGCCTCGATCTGCGCGCGGAGGTCGGGCGTGACCTTCTTGAGGTACTCCGGCGCGAGGCGCCCGAGCTCCTGCACGTCGACCGGGAGGTCGACCCCGAACCGGGACTCGGCCTGCGCCACCAGCGGGCCGAACTCGGCGGCGGCGCGGTCGAAGTACGGGCGGAGGTTGAGCGTCAGGGCCGCGATCTGCCGGAAGGCGTCGGGGATGACGAAGACCAGCAGGACCAGCGTGACCGCCACCAGGGCCGAGGTGACCAGGGCGATGCCGAAGTCGCGGGAGTGACCTCGCGCCTGCAGTGCGCTCACCGGCCGATCGAACAACCACGCGAGCACCGCCGACGCAAACAGCATGGAGAGGACCGACGAGGTGACGTACACCAGGCCCGCCAGCGTGACGGCGCCCACCACCGCCCACCCGAGGTGGGAGCGCGACGAAGGCGGGGGCGATCGGCGCACGGGCAACGACGCGGTGCCGCGACCCGAGTGGGCGCGGCTGCGGATCACGAGCCCCCCACGACCACGACGACCTTGCCGTGCAGGAGCAGGTCGCCCGCTTCGCCCGCGGCGCGCACCGCGGACGCCGCCTCGGCGCCGAGCACCAGGTCGGTGCCGTCCTGCACGCGGAGCGCGCGCACGTGCACCGGGAGCTCGCCCGCACGACGCGCCGCGGCCGGATCGGCCGGGTCGCGCACGTACACCACGGGGCCGTGCTGGCTGGCCTGGTACGCGGTCATGTCGCCGATGCCGTAGAGGTGGGCGCCCGTCTCGTCGAAGAGCTCGGGCGCGAGCGCACAGCGGACGTCGAGCCCCCGCGCGTCGACCACCAGGCCCGACGCCCCACCCGGCCGCGCCGGCCGCTCGGGGGTGTGCGCGAAGGTGACCAGGGCCGGCCGCAGCCACGTCTGCAAGGACAGGGCCGCGTCGAGCTCGACCCGCCCGCTGGCGAGGTAGCGGGCCTCGAAGACCTCCCAGGTGGAGAGGTTGCTCTCCAGGCGATCGGCGACCGCGTCGGCCGCGTCGAGCAGCTCGCCGGCGAGGCGCGCACGGTCGACCCGCACCGCCCGCGCCAGGGCGAGCACCCGGGGCTCGAGCTCGGCGCGGGCGTCGCCCTCGGCCGCCTCGAGGTTGGCCATCGCGCCGGTGCTGCCCCCGCCCACGCCGTGTACGACCAGGCGCAGGTTGGTCCAGTCCACGGCGCCGTCGGCGAGCTCTTCGATGACGGGTTCCACCGCTGCAGCGGCGACGACGAAGGCGAGGATCATGAGTACAGCCGGAGGGAGGTGGGTCCGAACAACGAACGTACCCCGTCGACCAGCCGGGGGGTGGCCCGGACCTGCCATGTGCGCCCCACCCGCAGCTCGGCGGTGAACTGCCCCGGCGCCTCGACGAAGACCCGGGTGCGACAGGCGCCGAGGTTGGCGGCGACGAGCTCCCGGAGCGTCCGCACCGCGTCGTCGGTGAGCTCGGCCTCGCGCAGGTGCAGGTCGGCCTTGGTGGTGCTGCGCTCCCGGAGGTCCTCCATCGGCTCGCACCCCTCCAGCCGCAGGCTCCGCGGCTTGTCCGGCTGCTGCTCGACCTTGGCCCGCACCGCGAGCGGCTTGCCACAATCGAGCACCCCGATGAACTTCGCGAGCGTGTCCTTGAACAAGACCGCGTCGATGGTTCCCGACGGATCCTCGAAGGTGACAAACGCCATCGGGTCGCCCTTCTTGTTCCGGATCACGCGCTTTCCGGTCACGATCGCGCACACGTTGTGCTCGCGGCCGTTGCGCGAGAAGCCCTGCTCGACCTCGACGTGGGCCAGGTCGGCGATCTGCTTGAAGCCGTAGTCGGTGATCTGCTCGTCGAACGCGGTGACCGGGTGACCGGTGAGGAAGAAGCCCAGCGCTTCTTTCTCCATCTTCATCCGTTCGCCGACGGTCCACTCGCCGACGTTGGGCAGGCGGAACACGGGGGCCGCCATCCCCCCTCCCCCGAAAAGGGAGGTCTGGCCGGACGCCTTCTGCGCCTGCTCCTCGCCCGCGGCGGCCATCGCGTCTTCGATGGCGGCGTTGAGGCGCGCGCGGGGCTGGCCGAAGCTGTCCATCGCGCCGCAACGGATCAGCGCCTCCCACACCTTCTTGTTGGCTCGCTTCTGGTCGACCCGCCGCAATACATCCATGAAGTCGGTGAAGGGCCCAGCGCGCCGGGCGTCGACGATCGCCTCGACCGCGCTCTCCCCCACCCCCTTGACCGCGTGCAGGCCGAACCGGATCGACTGTCGATCGGCGCGCGGCACGTCGAAGCGGCCGAGGCTGGTGTTGATGTCCGGCGGGAGGATCTTCAACTTCGAACGACGACAGTCGCCGGTGTACAACAGCACCTTGTCGGAGTTTCCTGCGTCGATGCTCATCAACGCCGCCATGTACTCCGCGCGGTGGTTGGCCTTGAGCCACGCGGTCTGGTAGCTGATGAACCCGTACGCCGCCGAGTGGCTCTTGTTGAAGCCGTACTCCGCGAACTTGGCCAACAGGTCGAACAGGTCGCTGGACTTGCGCTCGTCGTGGCCCCTCGCCACCGCGCCATCGACGAAGCGGACCTTCTGCCGCCCCATCTCCGCCGCGTCCTTCTTGCCCATCGCGCGTCGCAACAGGTCGGCCTCGCCGAGGCTGTAGCCCGCCAACACCTGCGCACACTGCATGACCTGCTCCTGGTACACGATGGTGCCATACGTGTTGCTCAGGATGGTCTCGAGCTCGGGGAACGGGTACTCGACCGCCTTCTTCCCATGTTTTCTGTCGATGAAGTCATCGACCATGCCCGAGCTCAGCGGACCGGGGCGGTACAACGCAACCAGCGCCACGAGGTCATCCAGGCAGTTGGGCTTGAGCCGGGTCAACAGCCCGCGCATGCCGTCGGACTCCACCTGGAACACGCCCAGGGCGTCGCCGCGGATGAGCATCTGCCAGGTGGCGGCGTCCTCTTCGGGGATGCGCCCGATGTCGATGCGCTCTCCGGTGTTCTGTTCGATCATCGCGACGGCGTCGCGCACCTGGTCGAGGGTCTTGAGGCCCAGGAAGTCGAACTTGATGAGGCCGACGCTCTCGGCCGACTTCATGTCGTACTGGACGACCGGCCCGCCCTCGGGCGAGTCGCGGTACAGCGGCGCGAGCTGCACCAACGGGCGGTCGGCGATGACCACGCCCGCGGCGTGTACGCCCGTCTG
The DNA here is from genome assembly GCA_005776735.1 of Pseudomonadota bacterium. GTDB lineage: Bacteria > Myxococcota_A > UBA796 > UBA796 > SXON01 > SXON01. The sequence continues at coordinate 1,726 of SXOM01000082.1, read as the reverse complement.
GCGCACCGCGCCCTCGATACGTTGGGCGAGGGTGACCACGCGCCGAACCTTGGGGTCGCTCTCCAACAGCGCGCGGAGCCGGGGCTCCTCCTTGACCGCGTCCTCGATGGTGATGTTCAGGCGCTCCGGCACCAGCTTGGTGATGCGGTCGGACTCCTGGAAGCTCATGTCGCACACCCGCGCGACGTCCTTGAGCGCCGCCTTCGCCTGCAACTTGCCGTAGGTGATGATCTGGCTGACCAGGGGGGGCCCGTACTTCTGGCGGACGTGCTCGATCACCTCCTCGCGGCGGTCCTGGGCGAAGTCCACGTCGATGTCGGGCATCGAGATGCGTTCGGGGTTGAGGAACCGCTCGAACAACAACGCAAAGCGCACCGGGTCGATGTCGGTGATGCGCATGGCCCACGCGACCACGCTCCCCGCGGCGCTGCCGCGGCCCGGCCCGACCGGGATGCCGCGGTCCTTGGCCCAGTTGATGAACTCGGCGACGATGAGCAGGTAGGCCGGGAAGCCCATCTTGATGATCATCGCGAGCTCGGCTTCGAGCCGCTCGCGGTAGGCCGGGTGGTCGGCCTCGGGGACGAACCGCAGCCGCAGGTCCAGTCCCGCGCGCCCGTACCAACGGAAGTAGCCGTTGAGCGTGCCCCCCTCCACCGGCCGGGCCCCCGGCACGGGGAACTCCCGCGACGGCGGGAACGCATCCAAGAAGAACGCCCAGTTCTTTTCGGTCTCTTCGTCCTTGTCGGGTGGGACCGACGCCGGAAAATAATAGATGCCACTCGGGAACTTGTAGTGGCAGGCGTGGGCGACCTCGGCCGTGCGGTCGATCGCGGCGCCGTCGTCGGGGAACAGCTCGCGGAGGTCGGCCTCGGTCTTGAACCACGCCTGGTCGGTCTGCAGGCGCGGGCGCTTCGGGTCGGCCAGCGAAGCGCCCATCCCGATGCCGTTGAGCAGGTCGAGCTGGACCACGTCGGTAGGCGCCAGGTACCGCACCTGGTTGGTCACGACCGTGGGGAAGCCGAACTTCGCCCCGATGCGCCGGACCTCGGCGTTGGCGGCCGGCTGCCACTCCAGGCCGTGATCCGCCAGTTCGCCGAACAGCCGATCGGCGCCGAAGCACTCCCCCAGCCACCCGACGCGCTCCTCGTTGCCGTCCCTGCGGATGGCGCCCGTCTCCCCGTTGCCCGTCAGGCAGAACAGGCCCGCGTGGTGGCGCCGGAGCAGCTCGAGGTCGATGCGCGGTCGGAAGTAGATCCCATCGAAGATCGCGCGGGTGACCAGCTCACACAGGTTGGCGTACCCGGCCTCGTCCTGCACCAGCAGCACGACCTGGAAGCTCGGGCCGAGGCCGCCTTCGCGCACGCCGATCCCCCGTGGGTCGATCCACAGCTCGGCGCCGAAGACCGGGTGGAGCTTCTTCTCCTTGCACGCCTTGTACAGCTCGACCGCGCCGTAGAGGTTGGCGGTGTCGGTGAGCGCCAGCGCGTCCATCCCGGCGGCGGCGGCGGACGCGACCAATTTCTTGGGCGACGGGACGCCGTTGAGCACGGAGAACTGCGAGTGGACGTGGAGGTGCGCGAACGCCATGGACCGGTCGTCCTATCTCGTGGGGGGCGCGCCGCGACCCGCTGCGTCGAGCCGCGGAGCCGCCGCGCGCCCCGCCGCGGGAGCGGCGCCAGATTCGCGGCGTTTTCGCGTGGCCCGGACCCGCCTCGGGACGGCGTCG
>SXOM01000571.1 GCA_005776735.1 Pseudomonadota bacterium | reverse complement strand
GCCACCGCGCGCGCCCGAGGCCGCCGTCCGCGGGGCCGAGGACCGTGCCCATGGCGTCGCCGAGCGGGTTCACACGCGCGCCGGCCGCCGGCGAGGCTGCCAGGACCTCGCCGTTGCGGTCGAGCAGCGACCCGCGCCGCACCTGGCGGGCGAGCACGCGCAGCCGCGGATCGTGCTGCGCGACGGGGGTGCCGTCGCCGAGCGTGGTGATCACCGCGCGGAGCGTGGTCTGGTCGCGCCCGAGGAGCGCGTGCACGCCGGTGCCCCACGCAAGCAGGAGGGCCACCCCCACGAGCCCGGCGCGGAGCTGGTGCACCCCACGCCGCAGCTCGGCGAGCTCTTCGGTGTCGTGGGCGTAGAGTGCGTCCTCCCCGAGGCGCACGAGCAAGGCCACCACCACCGTGAGGGCGACGGTGCCGGTCTTGCCCGACGACAAGAACGGGACCACCACGCCGGTGAGCGGGAAGAAGCCGAGCGTGCCGCCGAGGATCACCGTGGCCTGCCCCGCGAGCAAGAGCCCCAGAGCCGCGGCCATCATCACCCGCTCGGGCGTACGGTTGAAGGCCGCGACCCGCAGGCCGTCGAGCACCGAGATGCCGAGGAGCACGAGGTAGAGCACCCCGCCCGCGTGACCCAGGACCTCGACCAGGTGGGCGTAGATGAGGTCGGTGTGGCCAGCCGGCAACGCCCCCGGCACCCCGGCACCCACCCCGTTCCCGAGGCCGCCCCCCGCGGCCATGGCCCAGCGCGCCATCGCGAGCTGGTCTCCGTGGGGGCGGGCGTTGAGCCACGGGTCGCGCCACATGTCGACCCGGAGCGCGAGCGAGCTCGACGGGGCGAGGTCGGGGTTGACCCAGAACGCCGCCAACAGCGCCGCGGTGACCCCCAGGGCCACCGCCACCCACGCGGGCGAGCGCGTGACCACGAAGAACAGGCCGAGCGACACGAACGCGAGGATGAGCGTGGGGCCGAAGTCCTTGACCGCGAACAGGGCGGCCCACCCCGCCACGAGGATGGCGGTGGCCACCAGGAGCAGCCGCGGCCGCGGGAAGCGCAACCACGCCGGACCCGCGCGGTGCCACCGAAGCTTCGACGCCCGCGCACCGAGGGTCGCGCCGATGGACAACACCACGCACAGCTTCACGACCTCGATGGGCTGGAAGCCCCAGAGGTTGATGGTCTGCCCCGAGCTGCCCGGCGCGGTGCCGAACGCGGCCAGCAGCCCCACCAGGGCGACGGCGACCGCGAGGAGCCCCCACCGCGCCCGGAAGAGCAGGCCGCCCACGTCGCCGGGGACCAGGAGCACCGCCGCCGCCGCCGCGCCCGCGACGAGTACGCCGGAGCCGAACGCCGGACCCGGCCAATTCGCGAGGTAGGGAGACCCGAAGCCCGCCTGCAGCGCGAACCCCAGCGCAAGCGCGGAGTAGGCCGCGGGCAACGACAGCGGGGTGAGGATGGTGTGACCCCGGCGCACGAAGAGGCCGTACGCGCGCGCGGCCGCGAGGATCACGCCGCCCCCCGCGAACTGCCACCCCGCCGTGCGGAGCATGCTCCGCAGGGCCTCGGCGTCGCCGGTCTCCCCGCGCAGCGCCGCCGCGGCGAGGCTCCCGTCGAGGGCGTGCATCGCGAACCACGGCGCCACCAGGGCGACGATGACCAGGAGCAGCGGCTCCACCAGGCGCAGGATCACGGCGTGGGCTCCACGGGAGGGTCGGACGCACCCGACGAGGGCGCACCGGGCGCCGGCGGCGGCGCCCCCGGCGCACCGGGGGCGGGGAGGACCTCGTTGGCCACGCGCACGTCCGTGCGCGCGACGACCCCGGCCCCCTCGACGACCAGGGCCTCGGCGCTCGGGAGGACCAGGTGCTCGAGCACCACGCGGCCCCCCTCGGGCACCCGCAGGCGCAGGCGCCCCGACTCCAGCCGCACGTCGCGGACGAGCAGCTCGGCGCCCGGCCCGACCGCCACCGCCACTTCACGCTCCGGCGCGAGGACGACACGCTCGAGCCGCGCCGCCCCGCCGGGGGCCACCTCGATGCTCCAATCGCTGCCGGCCATCCGCGCGCCCACGACGGCGAAGGTCGCCCCCTCGGCGACCACGGTGGACGCACCGGCGCCGAACCCGAGCACCTCCGCGACGATCACCCGGCCGTCGCCCGTGACGGCGGCGGGCAGTCCGGTCGGCGCGGCACGCCCCAGCCACCACGCCCCCGCACCGAGCGCGAGCGCGGCGACCACGGCGCCGACGGCCCATACGCGCGCCCGCGGGCCCACCGGCGCCCCCCGCCGGAACCGCCCCACCCGCACCGCCACCACGGTCACGTTGTCCGGCCCGCCGCCCGACAACGCCATCCCGACGAGGCGCGTGGCCACGGCGTCGGCGCTCTTGGCTTCGGCGCGGAGCCGGAGCAGCTCGTTCGCCAGCTCCTCGGCGCCGACCACGTCGTGCAGCCCATCGCTGCAGAGGACGAGCAGGTCGCCCCGGGCGACCCGCGCCCGGGAGGTCTCCACCCACTCGCCCTTGAGGTCGCGGCGGCCGAGATCGCGCGCGACCTGCCGCTTCTTGCCGGCCGGCCCCTCGGCGACATGGTCGTGGGTGAGCACCCGGACCCCGCCCGCGTGGACGAGGTAGGCGCGGGTGTCGCCGACATGCGCGATCGAGACGACCTGGCCCGCGTCGTCGAAGCGCAGCGCGGTCGCCACCGCGCCCATGCCGTCCTTCTTTTCGTCGCGGTCGGCTTCGTCGAGCACCCGGTCGCGGGCGACACGGAGCGCCTGGGCGAGGATGGTCTCGCCCGGCAGGTCGGGCAGGTCGGGCACCTCTGCGATGGCCGCCACCGCGATCGCCGCGGCGACCTCGCCCGCTTCTTCGCCCCCGAGACCGTCGACCACCGCAAAAAGACCGGCCGCCGGACGGCACAACCACGCGTCCTCGTTGGAGGTCCGCGTCTTGCCGGCGTGCGTACGCGCCGCCGCGTCAAGCGCCATGGTTCACCGGCACAGCGTGCCCTTCCAGGCGCCGAGGCTCAACGACAGCTCGACGGGGAGGGCCACGGTGACGGACTCGCCGTCGCCCAACGCCCGCCCCCCCACCTCGACCGGGTTGGCGCCCGGCTCGCGCTGCACCTCGGCCTCGGCCCCCTTCACGAGAACCCCGACGTGGCGACGGCTGACCTTGCCGCCGGCGCCCGGGAGCGCGACGTGGTCGGCCCCCGCGTCGGGCGCGGCCCGGCCGAGGCACACGCGTCGCCCCTCGGGGAGCGTCGCGCTCCCCGCGCCGGAGCGGACGCGCAGGCCGGTGTCCCGGTCGGTGGTGTCGGGCGCGGGCGCGCTCGGCTTGACGATCCGGTCGGAACGCATCGTGATCTCGCCGGGCACCGCCGGTGTTTGCCCGAGGTCCTTGGCGTGCTTCACGCGCACCACGCCCGCACCGGCAACGATCTCCTCGCCCTCGTCGGACACCAGGAGCCGCACCTGGAATCCGTCGGGCATCCGCGCTTCGCGCCGAACGATCTCCTCGTTGAGCAGGACCATCAGGTCCCGGCGGAGCAGCTCCTCGACGTCACGGAGGCGATCGTGGTCGGCGCGGGCCAGGAAAACCGCGTAGTCGTTCCACAACCACACGCGCCCGTGCACATCGGCGAAGTCGCACGCGTCCATCACCGCGCAGATGGCCTGCGCGATGGCGAGCCCGTCGACGAGGGCGGGCGCCGGGACGCGGACGAAGACGCCCTCCAACGCAGCGCCGAGCGAGGCCCGCTTCTTCCGCTTGGCCTTGGAGAAGTCGACGAGGAACGTGCCGGGCGTGCTGCCGGTGCGGATCATGCCTGCTCCAAACGCAGCGCCAACCGCGCCTCTTTCCCGTCGTGGAACTCCACTCGGTCCCCGACGCCGAGCGTCACCCGACCGGACGCCGTCATGGCCGGGCGCTTGGGGGTACCGTCGCGCGGGACCACCACGACGAACTCGCCCTGATCGCGCGCTTCGAGCTCGAACCCGCCCGCGGTGCGGCGGAGGACCGCGGCCGCACGCGACACCCACGCCGCGCCGTCGGAGAGGACCACGTCGTTCTGAAGGCGGTTGTCGGCGTGCCACCGGCCCCGTCCGAGGCGCCACTCCCGGCGCCCCGGGCCCACCGGGTAGCGGTCGCCGTCCCGGTCGCCGCCCTCGACCACGAGCACGGCGAAGACGGGGGAAGGGTCTTCCACGACCTCGATGCCATCGTGCTCTCCAGCGAGCACCTCCCACCGGCGGGCGGGCAGGTCCTGTGCCTCGACGCGCTCGTTGAGCAGCCGCGCGGTCACCTCGCGCTCGGTCGCCGGGTCGGCGGCCCAACCGCGCAGCGTCTCCAGCGAGCCCTCCGCCGCGGTGACGCGGACGATGACGCCCGGCGGAAACACCCACGCACCGCGCGCATCACGACGCGCCAGCGCGAGCATGCCGCGCGCGGCCATCGTGACGAGGTCGGTGTAGCCGAGCTCGCCGTCGTTGTCGGACCCGAGGGTCCGCTTGAGGTCGTCCAACCAGCGCATCGCCGCCTCCTAACTGCCCGGGGGTCGCACGACCCCGATGTAGACACCGAGGGACGAATCGTCCGTCCCGACGTGAAGGAGACCGAAGGAGGGCGTGTGGGCGGCGCGCCGCGACCGACCGTGCCGGCCTGCGGCCGTCGTGGACCGGGGCGGCCGCGCGCCGCGCACCCCGCGCGGCCTGGGCTCACAGAGCGGCGGTGACCACCCGGTTGCGCCCCGACCGCTTCGCCTCGAGCAGCGCCTGGTCGGCACGGATCATCCACTCCCGGGCCGACTCGCCCGGCCGCCACTGGGCGACGCCCGCGGAGATCGTGACGCGGAGGCCGGCCGCCGTACGCTCCCAGTCGTGCCCGGCGATGTCCTGGCGCACCCGCTCGGCCACGCGGGTGGCGGTACCCGCATCGGCGTAGGGGATGAACGACACGATCTCCTCGCCGCCGTAGCGGACGCAGGGGTCGGCATCCCGGATGGCGAGCAGGAGCAGACGGGCACAGCCGACGAGCACGTCGTCGCCGATGTGGTGACCGTGCCGGTCGTTGACCGACTTGAAGTTGTCGACGTCGTAGAAGACGCACGCGAACGGCGCACGGTCGCGCTGCATCCGCTCCATCCACCCTTGCAGCTCTTCGTCGAGCCACGCGCGGGTGAGCAACCCCGTGAGCGGGTCGCGGTTCTGGAGGCGCAGGCGGGACACCACGTTGGCGAGGTGCTCGAGTTCGTCCTGGCTCAGCATGTCCAGGCGCAACGAGACCCCGCCCACGACGAGGCTCTCCCCCACCCGCAGGAGCGCCCGATCGATCGGCGCGCCGTTGACGAAGGTGCCGTTGGTGCTCCGCAGGTCCTGCACCACGATCGTGCGGTCGCTCGACATGCTGATCTTCGCGTGCCGGCGCGACACCAGCGAGTCGGTGAGGATCATGTCCGCACCTTCGTCACGGCCGAGCACCACCTCGTCGTTGGGGTGCAGGGTCATGTACGAGAGCATGTCGCGCCCGGCGACCACGCGGAGGGTGGCGGTCTCCACGCGGCGGAGCGGTGCGAACGCATCCTTGGCGTGGCGGGCGGTCTTTTCGGCGGCCGCCGTTTCGTCCTCGGTGCGGAGCGTGGGGAGCTCGGTGGTCGCGTCGCGACGCGGCGACGGGCGTGCCGCCATCGCCGCGGGCGGCGGCCGGGTCGTGCCCTCCGGCGCCCCCGAGCGGGCACCGGGATCACCCACGCCCACCGGGATCGGCTCAGGCGGCAGCGGCGGGGGACGACTGGCCATGCACTCGCGGGGATCGGCAGCGTCCCATAGCCTCGCGAGGGGAGGGTCACAAGGCAGGGCCGGCTAAACCCTCGGCCGCGCCGACCGATGAGGGCCCATGAGCCTCATCTCCGGCTTGCGACCCCGCGCACCCGAGGCCCGCCTGGCCTGGGCCCGGCACGTCCTGCTGGGCGGCCCCGCCCCCGACGACGACGGCCGGGACGGCATCGCCGCGGCGCTCCGCGCGCTCGCGCTCGCCGAACCCGCCGGGGGCCGCGGGGGAATGTCGGACGCGCCGGCCCGCCCCCTGGTGAGCATCCTCATCTGCACCTACAACCGTGACCGCTGGCTGGCCGAGGCCATCGCGTCGGCGCACGCGCAGAGTTGGCCGGTCGAGGTGGTGGTCGTCGACGACGGCAGTGACGACGGGACCGCCGCGCTCCTGGAGACCCAGGCCGGGATCACGTGGGTCCGGCACCCGGAGAACCGAGGGAAGCCCGCGGCCCTGGAGACCGGCCTCGCGCTCGTGCGCGGCGCGGCGTACCTGGTGCTCGACGACGACGACCTGTTGCTCCCGGGGGCGGTGGCGGCGTTGGCCGAGCCACTGTTCGCCGACGACGCGCTCGTCGCGACCTTCGGCGACACGCTGGTCTTCGACGACGCCACGGGGCAGATCGTCGAGTGGCGTGAAGCGAGCCGCCTCCCCGGGGCGATGGGGCGCCGCGCGGCGCTCACGACGATCCCGGCCATGCCGGGCGCCACCCTCGTCCGGAGCGCGGTCCAGGCGACGCTCGCCCCGTTCGAGCCGAGCCTGATCCGGGGTCAGGACATGGACCACTTCCTCCGGCTGTCCGCCGCGGGCCCGTGGGAGGGAGTGCCGCTGCCGGTGCAGCTCTACCGCCGGCACGACGGGATGCGCGGCGCGGCCGGCGCCCGCTGGCAGAAGCACCGCGACCCCGCGGAGCACCGGGCCCGATTCCTCGGCTGCGTGCAGCCGGTCTTCCTGAGGCGGTGGCGGGCAAGTGACCACGATCGCGCCGAGGGGTTCGCGTGGGCGCTCGGGCTCTTCGAACGGGGGCTCTTCGCCGAGGCCGAGACCGAGCTCGGGCGTTGGCCCGGCCCGTGGAGCGCCCATGAGAGCGCGGTCCGTGAGCGACTCGGGCACGCGCCGCGTGCAGGTTCGGCCGGTGCGTCACCCAGCGCCGTAGCCACGCTACTCATCGACGACGGCGACGACGGGGCGCTCGCCGCCCTGCTCGGCACGCGAGGGGCCGACGGGTCGCTCGAGGTGATCACCACCGCCGCGACGCCCTCCGTGGGTGCGGCCCAGCTCTTCTGGCCCGGCACCTACCGCATCCAGGCGCGCCTCGCCCCGCGCACCGGCCCGGTGCAGCTGTTGCTCAGCAGCGCGCCGGCCTGGCTCCCGCCCGCCGTCGACGCCGCCGACCTCCCGCCGCTGCCCCCGCGGGACGCCGCGCTTGCCCTGGCGCTGGCGCTCGGGTGGCCCCTGCCGCGCGCGACGCGCGCCGTGCGGGGCGCCCCGCCGCCCCACCCGATCGTGGGGCGCTGTCTCGCCGCGAGAACCCGTCCCCTCCCCGAGGCCCTGGCCGCGGCGGCAGATGTGGTGCAGGCGCTGCCCGCCTGGCGCCCCGGACGTGCGATGGCCGCCGCGCTGTGCGAACGCGCGGGTCTCGCCCAAGAAGCGCGGGAACTACGCGCGTAGCCCGCGCGGACTACTCCGCCGCAGTGTCGGCGACTTCGGCTTCGGGCGCCGAGGCGTCGGCCAGGCGGGTGTAGCTGATGTTCACCACCGCCAGCGGCTCGGGGACGAAGCTCGAGAACGTGACGCTGTTGCGCACGCCGTCGTACGTCCACTTGTCGCCTTCGAACTTCTGCGTGTCGCCATCGGTGGTGACGGAGACCTTGATCGTGTCTTCGAGCGGAACCTCGGTGAGGAAGAACTCGCGCTTCAGGCCGGCGGCCTGCATGCCCAGCTCTTCGAGGACCGACGAGTAGTCGCTCTCGCAGATGGAGAAGTCGATTCCGCCGACGCCATCGACCACCTCGAGGTACCCGGTGCCCTGCTCGGCGTTCCCGGACCCGCTGGAGCAGCCGCGCGGCTTGGGACCGACGATGGCCGAGAACCACGCCTGGTCGTCCTCAGGCTTCAGCCCGTTCTCCCAACTGATGAACTCCTGCGTCGAGATCTTGCGGGAGTAGTCGATCTCGTCGGAGATGACGACGATGCTGAGCACCGCTTCTTCCCGGTAGAACCCGTCGTTGGTGGAGTTGGCCTCGGTGGTGAGCGCGGTGTAGGCGGCGTCCTTTCCCCGCTCGTCGGAGCTGCCCATGATGCCGAGGTTGGCCCGCTGCTTGAAGCTGGCGACCGCGGTGGCGGCGTCGTACGACGAGTCGATGTAGCGGTCGTTGCCGCTGTCATCGAGCTGCAGCTTGCCGCTCTGGTTGCGGTTGTCCATGTCGGTGCTGACCACGCCCACGTGGTAGTCCAACCCGGAGTCCGTGAAGTACCGCATGAATCCTTCGAAGTTCGCCCGAAGGTTGTCCTGCTCTTCCTGCATCGACCCCGAGTTGTCGACCACGAACAGCACGTCGACTGCAGGTACGGTGACCTGGGTGATGTGATCTTCCTTCCGCTCGACCTCGAGGTCGGGAGGGTTGTAGGTCGTCACCACCGACTCCGGCCCCTGCAGGTTGTACTCCTGGCAGCCGAACAGCATCACGAGAAGGAACCGGTTCATGGACACCCCGCGCGGCCGCGACGATAACACGACCTGCTCGGGTCGCGAAGCGGTTTCGCGAGGCCAAAAATGAAACCGCCCCCGGAGTCGGAGGACTCGACGGGGGCGGTAGGGGAAGGCCGGCGACTACCTACTCTCCCACAGCCGTGAAGCTGCAGTACCATCGGCGCGAGAGAGCTTAACTTCCGTGTTCGGGATG
>SXOM01000570.1 GCA_005776735.1 Pseudomonadota bacterium | reverse complement strand
GGCCGGCTTCGCCGCGACGAGGCCGTCCGCGCCGGGGCCGCCGGCGGCGGGCGCGGCTTCGGGGAGGGTGCTGACCGGGCGGGGGCTGGCCGCGGCGGGGGCGTCGGCCTTGGTCTCCGTCGTGACTTCTCCACCGCTCGGCATCGGTGCGACCGGCGCTTCGGCGGCGCTCGGGGCGGCCGCGACCTGTTCGCTGCGCGCGAGCTCGTCGGCCATGCGCAGGCCCCCCGTGCCGAGCCACACGCCCGCAGCGGGGATGACGATCACCGCCGCCAGGGCCGCGGTCAGGCCGACGGCCACGATGGGGCGGGACCACCACGCCCGTGGTTTGCGCACCGGACGGCTCCCCTCACGCCCCGCGTCCGGCCCGCCGCCCGCCGCCCGCCGCGCTCCCTGACGGGCTCGCGCAGGCTCGGCCCCCTGCGCCGCGAACGGACCGTGCTGCACCCGCGCGAAGACGTCGTCGATGGACACCCGGGGGGCCGGCGCGCGGTCCGGCCGCAACGCGTAGACCGCGGCCACGACCTCGAGGGGCAACCCCTCGGGCGGAGGCGTGCCGGCCGGCGTGGCGAGCCACTCGGCGAGCAGGCGGGCTTCGGTCTCTTCAGGCGTCATCGGGTTGGAAGGCCTTGCGGAAGGCGGCGGAGGCGCGGTGGAGGATCACGTCGAAGTTGCCTACGGTCACGCCCATCCGGGCGGCGCACTCCTCGCGCTCGAGGTCGTCGAGCATGCGGAGCCGCAAGGCTTCGGCGTAGCGGGGGTTGAGCTTCTGGAGCGCGGCTTCGACCCTGGCGCGGGTGTCGTCCGCGTCCGCCCCCTCGTCGGGCGCGGGCGCCGCGTCGTCCGGGTCGGACTCGGCCTGGAGGGCATCCTCCAGGCGGCGGGTCCGCTGGTTGGCGCGGTGGACGTCGATGGCGCGGTTGATCGCGATGCGACGCAGCCAGAAGTAGATGGACCGGTCGGACTCCGGGTTGTACGACGACGCGCGCTCGAGCACGATGCGGAAGGTGTCCACGAGCACGTTCTCGGCCAGTTCGCGGTTCGGCAGCCGGGGGAGGATCACCTCCCGGAACAGCGCGTCCCCGTACCAGGCGTAGAGCGTACCCGCGGCGTTGCGGTCACCGCGGAGGAGACCCTCCACGATGACTCGCTCGTCCGCGAGGGCTTGGAGCTCGGCTTCGTCGACCAGGGAGCCCTCCTTGGCGCTCCCACCCCGGAAACGGGCGGCGTGGTCCGAATCTTACACCGTCGGCATCGCACGGGCGATGCGGCGCGCGCCGGACTCGGCGTCGAGCAGCGGCCGGTCGCGGCGCGTCGCCCTGGGCCCTCGTGATAGCCTCGGGACCATGAACGTCCTCTTCCTGGCGCCGAACTACCCCCCCGAGATGGTGGACTTCACCCGCGGCCTGGCCGACGTCGGCGCGCGCGTGTACGGCATCGCGGATGGCCCGGTGGGTCAGCTCGGTCCGACCGTGCAGAACGCGCTCGCGGGCTATCGCCAGGCCAAGCTCTACGATCGCGACGCCACCTTGCAGGCGGCGCGCAGCTTCGGCGTCCGGTTCGACCGGGTGGAGTGCCTGTGGGAGCCGTTCGTGGAGCTCGCCGCCGACCTGCGCGAGGTGTTCGGCATCCCGGGCATGTCGCTGGACTGCGCGCGCGGCTTTCGCGACAAGGAGTTGATGAAACAGCGGGTCGAGGCCGCGGGGCTCCGCGTGCCGCACCACGCCCGCGCCCACACCGCCGACGAGGTGCGCGCGCACGCCGAGCGCATCGGCTACCCCATCATCGTCAAGCCCATCGCCGGCGCCGGCAGCGCCGACACCTTCCGCTGCAACTCTCGCCAGGAGCTCGAGGTCGCGCTCGGCAAGACCCAGCACGTCCGCGAGGTCAGCGTCGAAGAGTTCGTCGACGGCGAGGAGTACACCTTCGACACGATCTGCGTGGACGGTCGCCCGGTCTTCCACAACGTGGCGTGGTACCGCCCGCGCCCCCTGCAGGCGCGCAGCAACGAGTGGATCAGCCCGCAGGTGGTGGTGCTCCGCAACCCCGATCAGCCCGAGCTGCGCGGGGGCATCGAGCTCGGGTTGGGCGTGCTGCGTGCGCTCGGCATGGGCACCGGCTTCACCCACATGGAGTGGTACAAGAAGGCCAACGGCGAGGTGGTGTTCGGCGAGATCGGCGCGCGTTCGGCCGGCGGTCACCTCGTCGACCAGATGAACTACTCCAGCGATGTCGACCTGTTCCGCGAGTGGGCGCGCGCGGTCGTGTGGAAGTCCTTCGAGGCCACGGTCACCCGCAAGTACAACGTCGCCATCATCTTCAAGCGGGCGCTCGGTCAGGGGCGCATCCGTCGGATCGAAGGGTTGGAGGCGTACATGGCGAAGTACGGCAAGTACGTCGCCACCGAGCAGCTCCTCCGGCCCGGCACGCGGCGCCGCGACTGGAAGCAGACGCTCGTGAGCGACGGGTTCGTCGTCGTCCGCCACCCCGAGCTCGCCCCGACCCTGGAGATGGCCGACGAGTTCGGCGAAAACGTGCGGCTCTACGCCGAGTAGTCCTTGTGCGTCCCGTCGCATCCCGGTGGCCGCTTGGAGTGGCCGCAGATGCAGTCGTTGGGCCCCTTGCCGGCCAGCACCCGCGGGACGGAGCGATCCACCCGCGCCGTGCGCGCGGCGGCGGTCTTGGCGCCGGAGACGAGGATGTGCCAGGCGCGGCGCCGCCCGGGGGTCAGCGCCCGGAAGGCCGCTCCGTACGAAGCATCCTCCTCGATCCTCGCGCGCAGCTCGTCGGCGTAGTCGGGCTCGCCTTCGGGCGCGGGGACGCGCACACCGGCGCGGGTGAGCGCGATCGCGTGCTGCACGAGGCGGTCGATCGCCGGGCGCCGCGCCTCGACCTCGGCGACACGGGTGACCAGCACGTAGCGGACCGAACGGGAGTTCTCGCCGGGGCTCAGCAGGTCGCCACCGGGGTCGTCGACGAGCGCCCCACGCACGAAGCTGAGCGTGGCGCCGGCCTTCATCGCGCCGATCATCAGCACGTTCTGGTCGGCGTCGTCGGCGTAGGTGGGCGTGCCCCACTTCAACGTCTCCCGCAGCCCGCTGGCGCGCGCGACCTCGCGGAGCGCCGCCAGCTCCGCGGCCCACGCGACCTGCCCCTGGTACCACTCGTCGACCGTGCCCTGAAAGCGCATTTCCCGCTCCTAACGTCCTGGTCGGGCGGTGCCCCGCGACCGTCCCGAGGGCGGGCCGAGTCCGGCGGGCACCGCGCGCCGTGCGCGCGAGTGGTTACGCGCGGGGCGTGAACTCCTCCGTGCTCCCTCTCCGCCCCTGGCGCCGCGGCGACGATGTTGCCGCGCACATCCGTCGGATCTACGAGGAGCACGGCTTGTGCTTCGACCCCGCGTTCGAGGACGACCTCGCCGACGTCGGCCGGAGCTACGCCTCGGGTGCGTTCTGGGTGGTCGAGGACGGCGAGGGCATCGTCGCCACCGGGGCGGTCGTGCCCAACGGCGGTGCGCGGCTCATCAAGCGCATGTACGTGGCGCCGCGCGGCCGCCGGCACGGCCTCGCGCGCGAGCTGTTGCGGCGCGCGCTCGGCTGGGGCGACTTCGTGGCCACCGAGCTGTGGAGCGATGTCCGGTTCGCGGCGGCCCACCGCCTCTATCGCTCGGAAGGGTTCGTGGCGGGCCCGGTGCGGGTGCTCGCCGACCCGGACGCGAGCGTGGAGCGCTACTTCCGCCGTCAGGGCTGAGCGGCGGGGACCGCGTCCCACGGGACGACCCAGGTGGTCGGCGTCAACGCGCGGACCTCGCCCGCGGGTGCCACGACCAGGCCCGGCGCGACGCGCTCGCGGGGGTAGGCGGCGCGGAAGGCGTCGGTGCCTCGGGCATCCGCGGGCTTGGGGTGGCTGTGGAGCTTCACCTCGACGGGGTGAAGTACGCCGTTCCACTCGATGAGCAGGTCGAGTTCGGCGCCCTGGTGTGCACGCCAGTGCCAAAGTTGCGGACGCGGCGACAGGACGCTCGCTTGTGCGGTGAGGTCCGCGACGACCGCGCTCTCGAACAGCGCGCCGCGCCGCGGGTACACGTCGACCGCCGCCGGGCTGGCCAGCAGCTGGGAAGCGCACGCCAGCCCACTGTCGACCATGTGCCCCTTGGCGCGGGCACTCACGCGCTTCACGGTGTTGCGCGACCACGCGGGCACCTCGAGCCACTGGTACGACGCAGCGAGGAGACCGAGCCACCTGCGCGCCGTGGGCGGGGAGACCCCCAGCTCTCGGCCGAGCTCGGAGCTGTTGACTTCCTGCGCCGTCAGCGCGGCGGCGAGGGAGAGGAAGCGTCCAAATGCCTGAGCGTCGGCGACGTCGGCAAGCAGGCGGACATCTCGTTCGATGTAGGTCCGGCGATAGCCGCCGAAGAAGTCGGGTACGAGATGGACCGGGAGGGCGTTGGCCTCGGGAAGGGTCCCCCGGAACAGGCGCTCGTTGAGGGGCGGGCCGTTCGGAAGGCGTACGAAGCGCCCGAGCGTGGCCGCCTCTGGTGCGGCGAGCCAGCTCGCCAGCCACGAGCGGCGCGCCCCCAGGCCCGCGGCCTCCTGAAGGGTGAAACCGTGGAGGTCGAAGAACACGGCCCGCCCCGCCAGGCTCTCTGCCATGTTGCGGAGCACGCTCCATTGTTGTGACCCCGTCAGGACGAAGCGCCCCGGCCTGCGGTCGCGATCCACTGAGCGCTTGATGGCCGCCACCAACTCCGGGGCGTACTGCACCTCGTCGACGATCAGACGGTCGGGGTGCGACGCCAGGAGGAGATCCGGGTCCGCCCTCGCCCCCGACACGTCGAGGGTAGGGTCGAGCGTCACCATCGGCCACTCCTCGCCGAAGAGCGAGCGCACCAGAGTGGTCTTTCCGACCTGGCGCGCACCGGCGACCACCACCACGGGGAAGTGTCGAACCAACTCCAATAAGCGAGGGGCAGCCGCGCGCGGGAGGTTCATCGACGCGATGTATCGCGAAATCTGAACATGCGATGTTCAATTTTCATGTTTTCGCACAAAGATTTGATTCAAAGATTGTTATTCGAGACCCTTCGCCCCGGCAGCGGGCCGCGCGGCGCGGTTGTCGAGGACCGGCCGGTCGCGGCGCGGCCCCCCCGATCACAGCTCTTCTTCGTCGCCCATCCGCGCTTCGGGCAGCGTCGGGTCGCAGAAGACGATGTACCACTTGTTCTCGGTGAACTTCGACTCCTGGTTGAACCACTCCGACCACTTGGGCAGTTGGGGGTCCTTGTCCTTGTCGTCGACGCGCACGAGGCGGGGCTGGGCCTGGCGGCTGCCGACACACTGCTTGAAGCGCGCGGCCCGCTTGCCGTCGAGCGCGGTGCGGACCTCCTCGCGGCAGGTCTCCATGCGCTTGCGGTTGCCCTTCTCGCAGACGGACAACACCACGTCGGCCTTGAAGCCCGCCCACTGGGCGTCCACCGTCTCGCCCTGGGCGACGCGCGTCTCTTCCCGGGCGCTCCGGGTCTCTTCCTGGCTCACGGTCAGCTCTTCGCGCAGGCGCGACTGCTCGGCCTGGGCCTCGGTGAGCTGGTCCTGGAGCTCGGTGAGCTCGGCCTGCTTGGCCTCGAGCTCCTTCTTGAGCGCCGCCGACTGGCCCTTGGCCTTCTTCACCTTCAGCTCGAGGACCTTGACCTCGTCCTCCTTCTTGGTGACCTGACCCTCGAGGTCGGCCACCTTCGCCGACGCCGTCTCCAGCTCGGAGCGCGACGCTTCGTCCTTCTTGGCGGACTCGGCCAACAGCGCGCTGTACTTGGCCTCGGCGTCGTCGAGCTTGCGGATGAGCTCGGCGCGCGAGAGCGAACCTTCCGGCCGCGCGAGCGTGTCCGGGTCGCGCATGTACTCGACCGCCTGCGCACCGAGCACCCCGACGACCGCGCCGAGCACCAGCGCGACGCCGTGGGTGACGATCTGCATGAGGCAGCCGCCGGCGCGGCCCCCGCTCTGACCCACTTCTTCTTCGGCTTCGGACATGGCGTCTCCAGGGCCGCGGATAACCGGATTCGCCCCGCGTCGGTACCGCGGGCGGCCAGCGCCACGATCGGCGGATCGTGATCGGCGGCGCCTGCGGGGCCGAGCGGGCAGGGAAGTCGCCCTCCGTGGAGGGGGCCTGGGACAACAATGTAGTGATTTCAGTGGGTTGGGGTGGTTGGCACGGTTCCTGCTTCCTTGGGTGGCGCAACCCCCGGAGCCTCCCGATGCGCTACTCGCTTCTCGTGCTTTCTACCCTCGCTTTCACCGTTGGCTGCCGTGACGTGAGCGTCGGCCCTGTCCCGAGCCCGCCCGGCCCGGTCAAGGCGCTCCGCCTGGAGTCTGGCAGCTACAACCTGCTCGTCACCGACGTCAACGAGCTGGACTGCGAGGGCGCCCGCCCCGAGGACTTCTTCGGGATGTCGCTGCCGCTGGAGGTCCGCTTCGCCGGGCGCGGCATCGCGTCGGGCTTCCTCGCCGACCTCTACGTCGAGGGCGCGCAGACGGCCGGCGTCCTGCGGCTCGACGCCGTGGGACCGGTGGTCTACGAGGAAGAGGGCGAGACCGAGCCCGAGTCGCCGCCCGACGAGCGCGACGAAGAGGGCGAGGACTCGACCGACGCCGACGAGGGTGAAGACCGCGAGACCCGTGAGGACCGCGAGGACCCCGACGGCGACGACTGCGCCGACGACCGCGAGGACTGCGACGACGACGTGGTCGTCGAGCCCGAGCCGATGGACTTCTCGCTCGCGGTCGAGCTCCGCGCGACCCGCCGCGACCACGCGGTCGGCGCCCTGTACTACGAGCTGGAGGGGTGCAGCCTGCAGCTCGAGGTCGTGGCGCAGAAGGTGGAGCGCGGCGGCGGCGACGAGCCGGTGCCGGCCGAGGAGTCTGGCTGTGATGACGAGGAGAGTGACTGCGGCTGACGTGGGAGCGTCGCGTCTCTCTCGGACCGCCGCCAGATCCTCCGCAGGCGGTCCGCGCCGGCCCGGGAGTCCCCTCCCGCGGCCGGCGCCTTTGTCTCTGCCGCTGGCGCCCGATAGCCGCCCGGCATGGTCCACGCGCTCTTGTTCGGGCTCTGCCTGCCGTTCGTCGTCCGCATGAACGAGGCCCTGTCGCGGGCGCTCGGCTACCTCCCCGGCTCCTGGGCGGTGCACGCCGTGGGCGCGGTCTTCGGGGCGATCTTCCTCCTG